>JAOUCS010000141.1 GCA_029859645.1 Lysobacterales bacterium
GCCGTGGTGGCGTGTCCCGGCATGATGCCGTGGTCTGGGGTTATGCCCGACAGGCATCGGCCGCCGGTGTCGATATCATCCAGCAATGCGAAGTAACCGGGATGGAGACTTCCGATAGCCGGATTAAGGCAGTTCATACCACCCGGGGAAAAATTTCAGGTGACCGGATAGCGCTTTGCGTGGCCGGGAACTCCAGTCATCTGGCCAATATGGCCGGACTGAAACTGCCGATAACCAGCATCGCACTGCAGGCCATGGTCAGCGAACCTGTTCGACCCATTTTTGACACCGTGATGATGTCTGCAAAAATCCATACCTATGTCAGCCAGTCCGATCGGGGAGAACTGATCACCGGAGGTGGGGTCGATCTCTACCACTCCTACGCACAGCGTGGCAGTATGCATACCCAACAGGATAATTTTGCGGCGCTGATCGAACTGATGCCCATCTTCAGCCGGTTACGAATGATGCGTCACTGGTCCGGAGTATGCGATATGGCTTATGACGTCAGCCCCATTGTGGGCCTGACCCCGGTGGAAAACCTGTATATTTCCACCGGCTGGGGGACAGGTGGTTACAAGGCCATCCCCGCCGGAGGCGACACGCTGGCCCATACCATAGTCAATGACCAGCCACATGACCTGCTGCTGCCGTTTCAGCTGGATCGCTTTACCACCGGCCACCTGGTTGACGAAGGCGCCGCCTCGGGGGTTGCGCACTAAGTACTTTAGATTATGAATGTATTTAATTGTAAATGCTGAGAATTATTTGTCCATACTGTGGTCTCAGGGACCAGACTGAATTTCGCTTTGGCGGAGAAAGCAAACCACGCCGGCCCTCGGACCCGGCGGCATTGAGCGATACCGAGTGGGCCGGGTACCTGTTTTACCGGGAAAACCCCAGGGGCCTGCTGAATGAACGCTGGGTTCACAGTTACGGCTGCGGGCAATGGTTCGAGCTTGTACGAGACACGGTAACCCATGAATTAAAGCGTTCTGCCCCGCTGGTAGACCTGCCGGGACCACACCAGGTTTCCGATGACTGAGCCGGCGCGCCTGCAGTCCGGCGGCGTGATCGATCGCCGGAAACCGATTACCTTCCGCTTCAACGGCAAAACCTACCGCGGGTACGAAGGAGATAATCTCGCTTCCGCCTTGCTCGCCAACGGTGTGGATGTTTTCGCCCGCAGCTTCAAATACCACCGGCCACGCGGAGTTTTTTCCGCCGGGGAGGAAGAGCCCTGCGCCCTGGTCGAAACCGGCGAAGGTGCTTCGCGCGTCCCTACCTGCCGCGCACCGATGGTTCCACTCACCGAGGGGCTGGTCGCTAACAGCCAAACGGGCTGGCCTTCGGTTGATTTTGATCTGGGTCGTGTCATCGACTTCACACATGGGCTGTGGCCCGCCGGTTTTTACAACAAGACATTCAAATGGCCCAGCTGGCAAAGCTGGGAAGGCCTGATCCGAAAATCTGCGGGCCTCGGCCGGCCCCTGACTGAACCGGACCCTGATCACTATGAACAGGTCAATATTCACTGTGACCTGCTGATCTGCGGCAGCGGTCCTGCAGGGCTGATGGCGGCGCTGACCGCAGGCCGGGCAGGATTGCGGGTAATGCTGGTTGAACAGGCGGAGCATTTCGGCGGCTCACTGAACTGGGAGCAATACCAGCTTGACGGCAAGCCCTGTACGGAATGGGTCGAACAGGTACTGGAACAGCTCCGGGCAATGAAACCCGTCATCACCCTGCAGCGAACCACTGTCACAGGCATCTATGACCACAATGTGACAACATTGCTGCAGCGAGGACAGGACACGGACTGGCGCGAGTGTTTCTGGACCGTGCGGCCAAAACACATTCTGCTCTGCAGCGGCGCTATCGAACAGGGCTTGATATTTCCGAGCAACGACCGCCCCGGCATCATGCTGGCAAGCGCTGTCCGCCATTATCTGAACCGTTATGCGGTCCGGCCCGGCAATCGCGTCGTGGTCGCCACCAATAACGACACCGCCTACCAGACGGTCTTTGACCTCGCGCGGGAGCGTTTGCAGGTGGAAGCGGTTATCGATTGCCGCGAGACTGTCAGCGAGGCGTTGCTGCAGCGGCTTGCTGATCTCGGCACGACCCTGCTGACCAATGCAAGGATCAGAGGCACACAGGGCAGCCGGCGCATTCGTTCGGTTGCCATTGAAGATAACGACGGCAAGCGTATCGGAACGAAAAAGTGCGACCTGCTGGCGGTTTCGGGCGGTTGGGCGCCGAGAGTTCACTTGCTCGCACACGCCCGTGGTTCGCTTCGCTTCGACGAAGTTTCGCAGAGTTTCCTGCCGGATGCGCTGCCCCGTGAGATCTCCATCACCGGTGCAGCTAACGGTACAGCCGGTCTGGAGGAACTGCTCGCTGAATCGGTACGGGCAGCCTGCGCAATCGCCGGGGCATTGGGCAAACCAATGGAACAGCCGAAGCCGCCCATCGTCACGGCAGCGATTACTGAATCCAGGCGAGTCAGCCCCGCGAATCTCGACACCACTCAACCCAGGCAGTGGATCGACCTGGCCCATGACGTCACGCTGGGTGACGCGGAACTGGCAGTGCGGGAAGGATTCGTATCGGTTGAACATTTCAAGCGCTACACCACCATCGGCATGTCTGTTGACCAGGGCAAAACGGGCAATCTCAATGCCTTTATCGCGCTCGGCGCACTGACCGGCCGGCCGGCCGGCGAGGTAGGCACGACGACCTTTCGGCCCCCCTATACCCCGGTGACGCTGGGCGCTATTGCCGGCCGTAACATCGGTGAATTTTACGCGCCGAGGCGCTATCTGCCGGCACATCTCACCCACGCTAAACTGAACGCCTGCTTCGAGGACTACGACTGGCAGCGACCCGATTACTATCCCCTGGACAAGGAATCAGCAGAAGCAGCCATCCAGCGGGAAGTGACCACGGTGCGCAACGCTGTGGGGGTTTTTGACAATTCGCCGATCGGAAAAATCGAGGTCTGCGGCCCCGATGCAGCGATATTTCTCGACCGTCTTTATATCAACAACATCCTGTCTTTGCCCGCTGGCCGTATCCGTTACGGCCTGATGCTGAATGAAAACGGCGTCATCATTGATGATGGGGTCTGTATCCGATTGAACGAAGATCATTTCCTGGTCAACAGTACCTCGGCCGCCGTCTCGCGAATCGTGGCATTGATGGAACAGTGGCTGCAATGCGAATGGCCCGAACTGCGCGTCCTGGTCACTGACAGGACCTCCGACTGGGCCAATTTCACCCTTGCCGGGCCCCGGGCAAGAGACACGCTGTCGGCACTGGGAACCAACATCGACCTGGCGCCTGCTGCCCTGCCCCATATGGCGGTATCTACCGGCACCGTGATGGGTCTGGAAGCCCGGGTGGCCCGGGTCAGCTTCAGCGGTGAATTGAGTTTCGAAGTGAACGTCCCGGCGCTTGCAGCTAACGACTTCCTGGAAGCCGTACTAATCGCCGGTGCAGCGCATGGAATTGCGCCCTATGGCATCGAGGCATTGATGATTCTGCGGACCGAAAAAGGGTACCTGCATGTCGGTTCGGACACGGACGGTTCATCGACACCGGATGATGTCGGCTGGGGCTGGGTGGCAAGAAACAAGAGCAGGGATTTTATCGGCAGGCGCTCGTTGTACCGGGAGGCAAACCAGGCAGCAGGGCGCAAGCAACTGATCGGATTGGAAACGCTCGATCCCGGACGGGCCATTCATGCGGGCGGTCACCTGTTGATCGGCAAAGACCGCAGCCCCCCCGCAGAAACCGACGGCTGGGTGACTTCCGCCTGTTACAGCCCGACACTGGGGAGATACATTGCCCTGGCCGTGCTGTGCTCCGGTCCGGACCGGATCGGCGAAATCCTGACGGTGTGTGACGGAAATCAGCGTTTCAATGTTAAAGTCGTGGCGCCGGTTTTTTATGATCCCGAAAACAAGCGGCTTGAGAACTAGTTGGCATGGAGCACACACGATTGAACGATAGCGACCTGGCGCAAAGCATGCCCTCTGCATTGCAGCAGTCCGGGACTGCATCCCGCACTTACACGGGAAAAACTCTGGTATTGGCGGAGTCGACCAACTGGTCGATCGTTCGACTGCGAAGCAATGAAAGCATACCCGGCCTGCCGGACGAAACCGGCCAGTGCAGCGGTGGTGATCCGGTCACTCTGTGCCTGCGGCCCGGAGAGTGGTTGTCCCTGAGCAAAATCCTGACACCGCAGCAAGTGCGATCAGAACTGATGAGCCTGGCCCTGCCACCATTGGCGACGGCTTATGACAACACCCATGGCCTGGCGGTATTTCGCCTGCAAGGCAGCGGTGCGCCCTGGCTGCTCAGCAAACTCAGCGGACTGGACTACCTGGCCGGCGTCAATAGCGGCACGCGTTGCGCGCAGACACGTATGGCGCATATTTCGGTGCTCGTATACTTCCATGAAAACGGTGCTGGCGATTCAGTATTCGACCTGCTACTGGACCGGAGTTACGCTCGCTATTACTGGGAGCTGCTTCTCGCATCGGCCCCCCATGCCGATGAACTGGCAAGCACCTCACCGCATTATTAAAATCAGCTACAAAGGCAAAACACCGAGGCACTGATGGCAACAATATACCGAAAGCATGAAAACTGGTCTTCCCGATTCACGTTCCTGATGGCGGCCGTAGGCGCGGCGGTCGGGCTGGGCAACATCTGGAAATTTCCCTACGTCACCGGCCAGAATGGCGGCAGCGCCTTTGTTCTTGTCTACCTGCTGGCCGTTTTCTTCGTCGCGCTGCCGATCCTGATTGCCGAGATCGCAATCGGGCGCTGGGGCAGGCAAAGCCCGCCCAATGCCATGGTCAATGTCGCGCATGACCAGGGTCGCTCCGGCGGCTGGTCGATTATCGGCTGGTTCGGCATGCTCGCTGCTTACCTGATCGCCACCTACTACAGCGTGATTGCAGGCTGGTCAGTGGTTTATATCTTCAAAAACGGCGGCGGTAACTTTACCGGCCAGGATGCAGCCAACATCAGCGCAGAATTCGATGCCTTGCTGGCCAGCCCCTGGCAACTCACGCTATGGCATGGCATTTTCATGTTGATCTGTACAGTGATCCTGGTCAGGGGTCTGCAAAAAGGTATTGAGAGCACGGTTAAAGTGCTGATGCCGGCCCTGTTCGCGCTGTTGCTGGTAATGGTTGCATACGGCTATTTCAGAGGAGATATGGCGAGCGCCATGCACTTCATGTTTGACTTCGACATGTCCGCCATCAACGGCAAGGTCATCCTCGTCGCCGTTGGCCAGGCATTCTTCTCAATTGGCGTCGCCATGGGCCTGATGATGGGCTTTGGCGCCTACCTGCCCCGCGACATTTCGATCGCACGGTCGGCGGTCATCATCGTCACCATGGACACGATGGTGGCGGTGATCGCCGGCCTGGCCATCTTCCCCATCGTCTTTGCCAACGGGCTGGACCCGGCTGAGGGACCTGGACTTATTTTTGTCAGCCTGCCGCTGGCCTTCGGTTCCATGGCCGGTGGATTGCTGTTTGGCACGCTGTTTTTCATCCTGCTGTTTTTCGCGGCCCTGACGTCTGTGATCGGCGTGCTGGAACCTTTCATCGCCTGGTGGCAGGAACGTCTCCGGCTGAAACGCTGGCAGGCGGCCCTGCTGGTCTGCATTTCGATCTTCGTGCTGGGAATGGGTACCGTGTTCTCGTTCAACCTGTGGTCTGAATGGCGGCCGCTGGCACAGTTCGAGCGCTTTGCCGATTTCGGCTATTTCGAAATCCTGGACTACCTGACGGCCAACATCATGATGCCGCTGTGCGGACTGTTGCTGGCCATCTTTACCGGCTGGATGATCAAACCGGAAGCCATCCAGGATCAATTGCAGATCAAGAACCCGACCCTGTTCCGGGCCTGGTTCTGGCTGCTGCGCTGGGTAGCGCCGATTTCGATAGCGCTGATCCTGGTTTCGAGCCTTTAAAACTGCTCGGCCGTCAGCGCCATGATGCTGGCGGGCCCCGACTGCAACATCGCCAGGCAGGCATCGGCGCGTGGCAGGTAGTGTTCAGCGTAAAATTGCGCCGTCACCAGCTTGGCTTGCAGGAAAGGCTCGTCACCTGCCCCGCCGGCCAACAGCGACCGGGCCTGCAGGGCTGAACGCCCCATCACCCAGCCGCCGCAGACATAGCCCAGCAGCATCAGCAGGTTGACGCCGGCAGCTCCGCTCACGCTGCGATCCTCGGCGGCATGCTGCAACAGCCATTGCCCAGCGGCTTCAGCAGTTGCGACTGCGCCTGCCAGGGCATTTCCTAAATCGGCCAGGTCTTCAGATTGCCGCAATGCATCGGCGGTCCCCTGGATATCCCGGAGCAACGCGGTCAGCGCTGCACCGTCATCGGCCAGTATTTTTCTGCCCACCAGGTCATTGGCCTGAATCGCCGTGGTGCCCTCGTAGATCGTCGTGATCCTGGCATCGCGATAAAACTGCGCGCTGCCCGTTTCCTCGATAAAACCCATGCCGCCATGAATCTGAATGCCATGCGACGTAAGCTCCTGTGACATTTCGGTCAGCCAGCCTTTGACAATCGGGGTGTAAAGATCCACCCGGGCGGCGTGAACGGCCCGGGCTCCCTCATCGCTGGCCAGCCTGCTATGGTCAATTTCCGCGGCGGCCACATAGGAAAGACCGCGCATGGCCTCGGTTCCCGACTTCATCAGCATCAGCAGGCGACGCACATCAGGGAAATCGATAATCGGGTAGCGGCTGCCGTCGCTGCGGGTGCCCTGCAAGCGCTCCTTGGCCCAGCCAAGAGCCTGCTGATAGGAGCGTTCTGAAACGGACAAGCCCTGCAGCCCGACGCTCTGGCGCGCGTCGTTCATCATGGTGAACATGGCCATCAGGCCACGGTGTGGCTCGCCCACCAGGTAGCCGACCGCGCCGCCGTTATCACCGAAGGAAAGCACACAGGTCGGACTGCCATGAATACCCAACTTGTGTTCAATCGACACGCAGTGGACATCATTGCGTTCGCCGGGCTCATCATTGCTGTCGAGGATGAATTTTGGCACCAGGAACAGCGATATCCCTTTTACACCATGAGGCGCATCCGGCAACCGGGCCAGCACCAGGTGAATAATGTTGTCCGTCATCTGGTGGTCGCCCCAGGTGATGAAAATCTTCTGACCGGTCAGGCGGTAGTGATCTCCCTCCGGAACGGCGCGTGTATTCACCGCCGCCAGGTCGGATCCCGCCTGCGGTTCGGTCAGATTCATCGTGCCGGTCCATTCACCGCTCACCATCTTTTCGAGATAGGTTTTTTGCAGGTCTTCGGAACCATGCAACAACAGGGCTTCGACCGCGCCGTGGGTGAGCAAGGAACACAGGGAAAACCCCAGGTTACAGGACTGCCAGATTTCAGATACAGCCGTGGAAACCACCTTGGGCATACCCTGCCCACCAAAGGCCTCGGGGAACCCCAGCCCGGCCCAGCCATCTTCGACGTAACGCTGGTAGGCTTGCTTGAACCCGGCCGTCTCCTGGACGCCGCTTGCACCGAGTGTCGCACCTTCACGGTCACCCACCACGTTCAGCGGTGCGATCACTTCTGTGCCCATGCGGTTGGCTTCCTCAAGCACGGCGAAAGCCAGTTCAGCGTTCATTTCATCAAGGCCGGCCTGCTCGCATAAAGCGTCAAAACCGACCAGTTCATTAAAGATGAATTCAGCGTCCTTATAGGGGTAACTGTAGTCAGACATATCGATCACTCCAATTGCAATCCGACAGGAAATTTAATGTTAAACCGGTAACTGGGTAGTGTACTTGATTTCCGACAAAACGATGTTCGAATGCACCTCCTGGATCTCTGCCAGGTGGGACAGTTTCTCGAAAAAAAACCGCTCGTATTCCTCGATGTCGCGGGCGACGATTCGCAACAGGAAATCGATGTTGCCCAACACCAGGTGGCACTCCTGCACTTCCGGAAACTGGCGGATCGTTTCAGCGAATTCGGGAACCTTGCTGCGCCCGTGCGCGGTCAGCTTTACCTGCGCAAAGACCAGCACATCGAATCCCAGCTTTTTCCGATCAAACCGCATTAACTGACCCTGGATCAGGCCTTCCTCCCTGAGGCGCTGAATACGCCGCCAGCAGGGGGACTGGGACAAGCCAATCTTCTCGCCGATGGCTGCAGCCGACAACTCGGCATCTTCCTGTAATAGGCGAATAATCTCCTTATCAATCTTATCAATCTTTGTTTCCGACATGATTTATCCATTATTGATAGATTTCATGCATTATACATTCGTTGAAATATGAAGCCTGTTCGCTTTTCGCAAGCAAATTTCCACCTATTTAGGCTATCCTGAAGAGATGACCAAGAATCCGAAACTTCACATCCCCCTACCGACTGCCCGCCCCGGCGAAGAACCCGATTTCAGCTATCTGAAACTGTCCGAGGCAGGCGCCATTGAACGGCCC
>JAOUCS010000142.1 GCA_029859645.1 Lysobacterales bacterium
AACCGGACGTTCCCACTTCCGGCAGATTCAATGTCTGCCGCGGCGGCTTCCAGGGTAGCGGCGGTCCGGCCACAGATCAGGACATCGACCCCTTCCGCCGCCAAGGCGGCAGCACACGCTTTGCCCAGGCCTTTACTGGATGCGCAGACAATGGCAGATTTTCCGGCCAGTTTCAGATCCATGATTTTCTCTCCGGTGGTGTCATCAGATGTGGATTTCCATTAGGCTAACCCAAGCCGGATTCAGAGATAAACACAAATGCCAGATTTTCGCTCAAAGACATCAACCCATGGCCGTAACATGGCGGGAGCACGCGCCCTCTGGCGCGCCACCGGGATGAAGGATGCAGACTTTCATAAGCCCATCATTGCCGTGGTCAACTCGTTTACCCAGTTTGTACCGGGCCACGTTCACCTGAAGGACCTGGGTCAATTGGTAGCCCGGGAGATCGAAGCGGCGGGTGGTGTGGCCAAAGAGTTCAATACCATCGCTGTTGACGACGGTATCGCCATGGGCCACGACGGTATGCTCTACAGCCTGCCCTCCAGGGATATCATCTCGGATTCGGTCGAGTACATGGTCAACGCGCACTGTGCCGATGCCATGGTCTGCATCTCCAATTGCGACAAGATTACGCCGGGTATGCTCAATGCCGCCTTGCGCCTGAACATCCCTGTTGTCTTCGTTTCTGGTGGACCGATGGAGGCCGGGAAAACAAAACTCTCGGAAAACAAGCTCGACCTGGTGGACGCCATGGTCATCGCGGCTGATGAAAGTGTGTCGGACGAAGTGGTTGCAGAGTACGAACGATCAGCCTGTCCGACCTGCGGCTCCTGTTCAGGCATGTTCACGGCCAATTCCATGAATTGCCTGACCGAAGCACTGGGGTTGAGCCTGCCCGGTAACGGGTCCACGCTGGCGACCCATAAAGACCGCGAAAAGTTGTTCAGGCGCGCCGGCCAACTCATTGTCGAATTGTGCGACAGGTATTATCGACAGGAAGATGAATCCGCCCTGCCCCGCAACATTGCAAACTTTGAGGCCTTTGAAAACGCCATGTGCCTTGATATTGCCATGGGTGGTTCAACCAATACCATTTTGCACCTGCTCGCAGCTGCCCAGGAGGCTGAGCTGGATTTCACCTTGTCCGATATCGACCGACTGTCGCGGCATGTTCCCCAGCTATGCAAAGTAGCCCCCAGCACACAGAAGTACCATATGGAAGATGTGCACCGCGCAGGGGGTGTTATGGGTATTCTCGGTGAGTTGAATCGCGCCAAATTACTCCATGGACACTGCAGCACCGTGCACAGCCCAACCATGGCTGCCGCGCTGGAACAATGGGACGTCGTTAACAACGAGGACGAAACCACGCGGAAATTCTACTCCGCTGGCCCGGCCGGAATCCCTACCCAGCAGGCCTTCAGCCAGGAAACGCGCTGGCCGTCGCTTGATACAGACCGGGAAAACGGTTGTATCCGCTCGCTCGAGAACGCTTACTCCAGCGAAGGCGGCCTGGCCGTACTTTTCGGGAACATTGCCGAAGACGGCTGCGTGGTAAAAACCGCCGGTGTGGATGAGTCAAACCTGGTGTTTAGCGGTAAAGCCTATATCTGCGAAAGCCAGGACGATGCCGTCAAGGCAATCCTGACCAACCAGGTGGTTGCCGGCGATATCGTCGTGGTCCGTTACGAGGGGCCCAAAGGCGGGCCGGGAATGCAGGAAATGCTGTACCCCACGTCCTACCTGAAATCGAAAGGCCTGGGCAAAGCCTGCGCCTTGCTGACGGACGGTCGCTTTTCGGGCGGTACGTCGGGACTTTCCATCGGCCATGTCTCTCCCGAGGCAGCGGCAGGTGGCGCTATCGCGCTGGTAGAGCATGGCGATGTCATTGAAATCGACATCCCCAACCGAAGCATCAACGTGGTCGCGGATGAAGAGACCCTGGCCGCCCGTCGGAAAAAAATGCAAGCCAGGGGCGACAAGGCGTGGAAGCCGATTGCCGATCGGCCGCGAAATGTCACGCCTGCCCTGAAGGCTTACGCCAAGATGGTCACGAGCGCGGACAAGGGCGCTGTGAGAGATCTGAGCCTGCTGGACTGAGCGGGCCCGACTAGCCGCACCCTATTGGTCTGAATCTCGCAGGTAGCTGTCTGACCCATCCAGCCAGTCCTCCCTGGGCGGATCGAAAATGTCGATGTCGACGGTATCTTCAAGCGCCTCAGCGCTGTGCGGCAGGTTCGGCGGGATCACCAGCACCTCTCCAGCCCGGACAATGACCTCTTCTTCCTGATCATCACCCAGCAGGAATTTCAATGCGCCATCCAGCACGTAAGTCACCTGCTCATTGTGGTGGCTATGCCTGGGAACAATGCAACCCTTCTGCAGGAATATCTGTGTGAGCATCACGTTTTGGCCGGTGATCATTTTCCGGCCGAGTTGAGGGTTCAATTGCTCACGCTGGATGTCTTGCCACTTGTAAAACTCTGCTTTAGCCATGATCAGCTCCTCTCTTCCTACTGTTCCAGGGCACGCCTGAGGATCTCTGCTGCAGATTCAGGTGTGATGTCTCGCTGGGCGCCGGCCAGCATCTCATACCCCACCATAAACTTCCTGACTATCGCTGACCTCAGCAAGGGCGGGTAGAAATGCATGTGAAACTGCCAGTGCTCGTGGCTCTCCGCTGTAGTGGGCGCCTGGTGAATGCCGGCCGTATACGGAAATTCACAATCGAACACTCGGTCATAGGCCCGGGTCAGCTCGCGGTAAGCGTCCGCAAAACAGCGGATCTGTTCGCGTGAGAACCGGTCTATCGACGGACAATGCTGGCTGGGAAGAATCATGGCCTCGAAAGGCCATACCGCCCAGAAAGGCACAACCACGGCAAAATGTGCGTTTCGATAAACCAGGCGAACCTCCTGCTCCAGTTCGCGCTCAAGGTAGTCGAGCAACATTGGATTGCCGCTGGACTCCATATATTTGCACTGGTTTCGTTGTTCCAGCGCAACGATCGGCGGAATGCTGGACGAGGCCCAAATCTGGCAGTGTGGGTGCGGGTTAGAGCAACCCATGATGGCGCCCTTGTTTTCAAAAATCTGGACATAGCCGATATCCGGAATGCGCTGAAATTGTTCGTATTCATCCTTCCACACCTCGACCACCCGGGTCACCGCTGCCATCGTCATTTGCGGCACGGACAGATCGTGCCGTGGAGAGAAGCAGATTACTTTGCAGATGCCGCTCTCCGCTTCAGCCTGGAACAGCGGGCCGGCTGCTAATGAATCAGCCGGCGTATCGGGCAGCAACGCAGGGAAATCGTTGGTGAACACGAACGTATCCGCATAGTCCGGGTTCTGCTGCCCCCCGGAACGCCGGTTTCCGGGACACAGGTAACAGTTGCTGTCATAGGGCGGACGCGCTGATTGGACAATCTCTTCCTGTATACCCTGCCAGGGGCGTTGGGTCCGGTGCGGTGAGACCAGCACCCATTCTCCGGTCAGCGGATTGAGTCTCCTGTGTGGATGCTTTACCAGAACATTTACATCATGCGACACGCTTGACTCCATCAGCAGGCGTGACCGCGTAAATCTCGGCCTTGATCGCCGCATGCGCAGTATAAGCTCGCGACAAATGTTCTGCGAACCGGGGCACCTCGCTCGATTTAACCAGGGACACGGTGCAGCCTCCAAAACCTGCTCCGGTCATGCGCGACCCCAAAACGCCCGGAATCGAGACCGCTGTTTCCACCAGGAAATCCAGCTCAGGGCATGAAACTTCAAAATCATCCCTGAGTGAAGCATGTGAAGCATTCATCAATGCCCCGAATTCCTCAAGTGCGCCAGCTTTGAGGGCTGAAACGGATTCGCTAACCCGGTTGTTTTCACTGCTGACATGACGCGCGCGTTTTCTCAGGACATCAAATCGGTGCAGTGGCAAGGAAGCCTCGACCTGCCCCACACTGAGTTCGCATAACTGTTCAACCGGATAATCCATTTTCAATATCTCGAGGGCTTGTTTACATTCGGAACGACGAAGATTGTAGTTCGAGTCGGAGAGTTTCCTTTCCACCATGGAATTGGCAATTACAATCTCATAGCCCGCCAGGTTCATCTGGATCAATTCCCACTCCAGCGATTCACAATCCAGAACGATGCAGTGATCCGCCTTCCCCATCGCAACAGCGAATTGATCCATTATTCCACAACTGACACCGACAAAATCGTTCTCAACAGCCCGGGCGACCCGTGCAAGCTGGATTCGGTCGAAAGCGAGATCCAGCTGGTCAATCAACGCAAATCCAAAGCCGACGCAAAATGATGCCGACGACGACAAGCCACTGTTTTGAGGCAGATCGCTGGCCACAAGCAGATCAAATCCCACAGGGTTTCGGACGCCGGCAAGCAATCGTTGCGCCATGCCAAGCGTGTAATCAGACCAGTGCCCCTGTCGCCTGGCCGATACCAAATCTTCGAACTCAAAGGTCCTTTTCTCCCCGAATGTCATTGAGTCAATGCAAATGCGGGAAGACTCGTTTTTGCCAATGCCAAAGTAGGTTCCCTGGTGGATCGCAGCAGGCATGACACGTCCGCCGTTATAATCGATGTGCTCACCAATCAGGTTGACTCGACCAGGCGCGAAATAGATGGCGTCAGGGAGTCTGCCAAAACTCGCTTCGAAATCCTGCTTGAGTGCTGTAAGGTTCATTCCTGAGTAAGCTACGGCGTCCTGCAACAGACTTCAATTGTTTAAGGTCTACAAAATGATTCAATCCTTCAGTCTGCAATCTTCTGTCGCAACCATCCTTCTGTGTTGCGTATTCAACCTGAATGCCGCCGAAGCTCAAACCGGGCTTATCCCCGAGATGAGCCGTCCGGCGGGTACCATCGAAATCCTGGATAAGGCGGCCCTTGCCCTGATCGACCGGTCGCAGCAAATCCTGGTCCGGGCTGAAGGTTACAGTTGGGCTGAAGGACCGCTTTGGATTGCAGATGGCGGATACCTGCTGTTTTCGGATGTTCCCAATAACATCATCCATCGATACGAACCGGGTGCAGGTACCCGTTCCTATCTCGAAAAATCAGGGGCAACAGGACGGTACCCTGATAGTTCCTCAGAAGGTTCGAACGGACTGCTTCTCGACGCTTCTGGGCGACTGGTGATACTTCAGCATGGAGACCGTCGTGTGGCCCTGATGGATGCCGCCCTCTCTGCACCATCGCCTGAGTATGTGACACTGGCAGAAGACTTTGATGGCAAGCGGTTGAACAGCCCCAATGACGGCGTCTACAACAGCAAAGGGCATCTGTACTTCACCGACCCGCCTTACGGACTGCCCGGCGGGATGACCAGTGAATCCAAAGAACTTGCGTTCCAGGGGATTTACCTCCTTCGTCCGGACGACAGCTTGCAACTGCTGGACGACTCCGTCACTTACCCCAACGGAATTGCCCTGTCCCCAGATGAAAGTACCTTGTATCTGGCCGTTTCAGATAAGAGTAAGGCACAGTGGCTTACTTACGACGTGATGCCTGATGGCTCGCTATCCAACCAGCGAGTTTTTCATGATGCCAGTTCGCTGGTCGGCCAGGAAGGCGAACCCGGCCTGCCGGATGGTCTGGCGGTACATTCGAGCGGCGTTCTTTTTGCAACCGGGCCTGGCGGCGTCTGGGTTTTCAATCCCGATGGCCGTGTGCTCGCAAAAATCCGAACCGGAAAAGCGACAGCCAACTGTGCACTGTCAGCCGATGAAAAAGTCCTGTTTATGACCGCTCACGACACCCTGATGACCCTGAGGCTGAATTAGCCCCGGCAGTGTCTCGGCCACTACCCCCCAACCGTTGCAACCAGCCCATGGTCAGCAAACCGGGAGATGACCCGTTCCAGGTCTGCATCATTGAGCTCAGCCATGGATTCAGCCCTGAACGCTATTCCCAGCTTGTCAAATTTCCCCCCGGCCACGTTGTGATAAGGCAGTAGATTGACCTCTCTGCCAGGGCCCGGCAGATCCGCGATGTATTTCGCAGTGGCCTCGATATTCTCGTCATCATCGTTAACCCCCTTGATCAGCGGAATCCTCAGCTGGATCTCCGCGCCACTCGCAGCGAGAGCCCCCAGATTCTTCAGGATTCGCCTGTTCCCTGCCCCGGTCCATTGCTTGTGTTTTTCCGCATCCATCAGTTTCAGGTCATACAGGAACAGGTCCGTTCTCTCGGCCACTCTCATCAGGGTTTCTGTGCTGGCCAGGCCGGATGTATCGACCGTGCGATGGATGCCCATCCTGCCGCAGGCATCAAGGATGTCACACAGGAAGCCGGGATGCATCAGCGGTTCACCACCGGAAAAAGTCACACCACCATTCGACTGCTCGAAAAAAGGTCTTTCCCGCTCGATCACCGCGAGCAGTTCATCTACGGTTTTGTACTCCCCGGACATTTCCGTCGCTTTAGCCGGGCAGATATCGGCGCACGCGCCGCAAGCCATGCAGCGGGCTTCATCCGTCACAATGCCGTCAGCCGTCAATTCGCATGCCAGCATCGGGCAAACCCGGACGCACTCACCACAACCGATGCACTTGCTTTGCGTGTACAACTTCTGCCTTTTCCGAGAGACGCTTTCCGGGTTGTGGCACCAGCGACAGGCGAGCGGACAGCCTTTCAGGAAGATGGTCACACGAATACCCGGTCCGTCGTTGATCGCGTAACGCTTTACATCAAATACCAGCGCGCCGGCTTCATCTATTGCTTTGGGCTTGATGTCAGGCAGGTCCAACATGATCAGAGCGATTCGTTTTCCGTGCGTTCGATAATTTCCTGCTGCAAATCCGCATTCATATCGTTGAAATAGTCGCTGTAGCCTGCCATGCGCACCAGCAGGTCTTTATAGTCCTCGGGACACTTCTGGGCAGCCTTCAACGTAGCGGTATCGACAATGTTGAACTGAATATGATGCCCGCCCAGTTTGAAGTAGGTCCGGATCAGCTGGCCCAGTTTGACGATGTCTTTTTCCCGCCGCAGCAGGCTGGGCAGGAAGCGCTGATTGAGCAGCGTACCGCCTGAAAGCGTGTGATCGAGCTTGGTCAGCGAATGAACCACGGCAGAAGGTCCATGGGTATCCGCACCATGCGATGGCGAGGTGCCATCGGAGATGGATTTACCGGCGAAGCGGCCATTCGGGGTGGCACCCATCACCTTGCCGAAGTAGATATGGCAGGTGGTCGAAAGCATATTCAGGTGAAAACACTCACCGCGCGTGTTGGGCTTGCCGTCAATGGCGGCGAACAGGTCTGCGTAAACCCGCTGGGCGATTTCATCCGCTTCATCATTGTCATTACCGAAGAACGGCGTCCGGTTCAGTACCGTCTGACGGAGGAACTCTTCTCCCTCGAAATTTTTGGCCACGGCGTCCAGGATTCGATCCATGCTGAAATTTTGTTCTTCGAACACGTGTTTCTTCAGCACGGACAAGCTGTCGGTGACCGTGCCCAAACCGGTACACTGAATGTAGTTGGTGTTGTAGCGCGGGCCGCCGTTGTAATAGTCCCTGCCCTTGCTGATGCAGTCCTCGATCACGACGGAAAGAAACGGCGCCGGGGCATAGCGGGCGAACATCCGGTCGATGTAGTTACTGACCCTGATCTTCGTGTCGACGATGAAATTGAGCTGTTTCAGGAATGCCTCGTAGAGTTCCGAATAACGAGTGAATTCCCGCGGATTGCCTGTCCTGATTCCCACCTGGTTGCCGCTGACAGGGTCGATACCGTTGTTCAGCGTTACCTCAAGGACCTTCGGCACATTGAGGTAACCCGTCAGCAGGAAAGCTTCCTTCCCAAACGCCCCGACTTCGATACAACCGCTACAACCGCCCTCACGAGCGTCCCTGGGTGATTTACCCTGGCGCAGCAATTCCTGCATATAGACATCGGGGTTGAATACAGACGGGTAACCATGCCCTTGTCTAATCACCTTGCAGGCAGCCTGCAGGAATTCATCGGGTGTTTTCTCGCTGACATGCACCGAACTTCCAGGCTGCAAAATGTGCAGTTCCTCGATCACTTCGAGCATGATGTAGGAAACTTCGCTGACACCGTCATGGCCTTCCGGCGTAATGCCTCCAATATTGATGTTGGTGAAGTCGTTGTAGGTACCGCTTTCGCGCGCGGTAATACCCACTTTCGGCGGCGCCGGCTGGTTATTGACCTTAATCCAGAAGCAGCACAACAGTTCCTTGGCCTGCTCACGAGTCAGGTTGCCGGCAGCTGCCTCGGCCTCGTAGAAAGGCGCCAGGTGCTGATCGAAATGGCCGGGATTCATGGCGTCCCAGCCATTCAGTTCGGTAATGGTACCCAGGTGAACAAACCAGTACATCTGGATCGCCTCGCGAAAAGTACGGGGCTTGTGTGCGGGTACACGGCGGCAGGTTTCGGCGATTGTTCTCAGTTCTTCAGCGCGCTCCGGGTCAGCTTGCTGC
>JAOUCS010000237.1 GCA_029859645.1 Lysobacterales bacterium
GGCCACTGGCTACTCCAACCTGGCCCAGAGCGCCATCGCGCTGCTATTACACCAGCCGCATATCGCCCGCCTCACCGAGGTCAGGGTACTGCAGGACCTGGAGGGGGAGGATGTGAGCCTGCTGCGTGAGTTGCTGGAATTACTGCAGCGACGACCGGAGTCCAATACCGCCATGTTGCTGGGGCACTGGTATGGCACCACCGAGGGGGAACTGCTCAGCCGGCTGGCAGGGCAGGAGCGATTGATCCCCACCGAAGGCATAGAGCAACAGTTCAGTGACACCATGAACGAGCTGTCGCAGCACCTGCCCCAGCGATCAAAATTGGCGGCACAGGTCGACAAACTGAAACTCACCAACTACGCTGAAGTCAGCGATCTGGAAAAGCAGCGCCTGCGGGAGATGCTCCAGGAAAAGCAGCGGCGGGACGCCCAACGCAACAAGCGCTGAGCCCACTGTGGACGCTGTTTTTAATCCCGGTACCACTTGATATAACCGGTTTTAGCCCCCATATAAGAAAAAGCCGCGAGAGGCAGTGAATGTGGGGCTAAAAGTGCTAATTTTCGCTAAATTTCCCGGCGTTTTCCTAGTTGGGTCAGTGCTTTTGCGGTTATAATCGCCGGCTAATTTTTTTTTGCTTTTTGAAGGTGTCAACTTAATGACAGATGTCGTGCAGCAGCAGTCTCGCCTGAAAGATCTCATCGCCAAGGGTAAGGAGCAGGGTTACCTGACCTATTCCGAGGTGAACGATCACCTGCCGGAGGACATTTCCGATCCGGACCAGGTCGAAGACATCATCCAGATGATCAACGACATGGGCATCCAGGTGTTTGAAGTAGCGCCGGACGCCGATGAGCTGCTGATGTCCGAAGGGGATGGCTCCGCTGACGATATCGCCGCCGCTGAAGCCGCCGCCGCGCTGGCCGCAGTGGAAACCGAAGCCGGCCGAACCACCGATCCGGTGCGCATGTACATGCGCGAAATGGGCACCGTGGAACTGCTCACCCGCGAGGGCGAAATTGTTATCGCCAAGCGCATCGAGGAAGGTATCCGCGAAATGCTGGCCGCCCTGGCTTTCTACCCGGGCGCGGTTGAAAAGATCCTCAATGAATACGCTCTGGTGGCCAAAGAAGAACGGAAGCTGAGCGACATCATGGTCGGCTATCTGGACCCCGCCGAGAATGTCCCCTCAGCCGCGGAAGTCGCCCTGGCCGCCCCCGCTGCGACCACCGACTCCGACGAAGAAGTCGACACCGGTCCCGACCCCGTTGAAGCAAAAAAGCGATTCACCGCGCTGAAGCGGCAGTTCAACAAAACTGAAAAAGTCATTGCCGAGAAGGGCCGCACCGACAAGGCCGCGATCAAGGAAATGGAGAAGCTGGGAGAGTTGTTCAAGTTCTTCAAGCTCACGCCCCGGGTTTCCGACCCCCTGACTGATAGCCCGCGCAACATACTGGCTGGCGTTCGCGACCAGGAACGCGAAATCATGCGTCTGGCGGTAAAAGTCTGTGGCATGCCGCGCAAGGACTTCATCAACACATTCCAGGGCTCCGAGTCAGACGCGAAATGGATCACGCGCCACACCCGCAAAAAAGAGTACGGCCCGAAGCTGGCGCTGGAGAAAGAAACCATACAGCGTCTGCAGCGTCGCATCGCCCAGATTGAGGAGCAGACCGGCCTCACCGTGGGAGAGATCAAGGAAATCAACCGCCGCATGTCCATGGGTGAAGCCCGTGCCCGCCGCGCCAAAAAGGAAATGGTAGAAGCCAACCTGCGCCTGGTAATTTCCATCGCCAAAAAATACACCAACCGCGGCCTGCAATTCCTGGACCTGATCCAGGAGGGCAACATCGGCCTGATGAAGGCGGTAGACAAGTTCGAATATCGCCGCGGCTACAAGTTCTCCACCTACGCCACCTGGTGGATTCGCCAGGCCATCACCCGCTCCATCGCCGACCAGGCCCGCACCATTCGTATCCCGGTGCATATGATCGAGACCATCAACAAGCTCAACCGCATCTCCCGCCAGATGCTGCAGGAGATGGGCCGCGAACCCACCCCGGAAGAGCTGGGCGAGCGTATGGACATGCCGGAAGACAAAGTGCGCAAGGTACTGAAGATCGCCAAGGAGCCGATCTCCATGGAAACGCCTATCGGTGACGACGAAGATTCGCACCTGGGTGATTTCATCGAGGACGGCACCATCCACTCACCGGTGGATGCCGCTACCGGCCAGGGCCTGCAGGAAGCCACCAAGGAAGTGCTGGCCGGACTCACCGCACGCGAGGCCAAGGTGCTGCGCATGCGTTTCGGTATCGATATGAACACCGACCACACCCTGGAAGAAGTGGGCAAGCAGTTCGATGTAACCCGTGAGCGTATCCGCCAGATCGAGGCGAAGGCCCTGCGCAAGCTGCGCCACCCCACCCGTTCGGACTACCTGCGCAGCTTTCTCGACGAGTCCTGAACAGCTGTAATCTTATTGC
>JAOUCS010000238.1 GCA_029859645.1 Lysobacterales bacterium
GGCTGCGCGATGACAAGCGCTCCGACCCGGAAGTGCTGGCTTACCTGGAAGCTGAAAACACCTATTTCGAAGAGGTCATGAAACCCACCGAGTCCCTGCAGGAAATCCTGTACGAGGAAATGGTCGGCCGTCTCGATCCTGATGAATCCAGTGTGCCATACGAGAAAGACGGCTGGTGGTACTACTACCGCTATGTCCAGGGCAAAGACTACGCCATCTATGCCCGCCGCAAGGGCAACATGGAAGCCAAGGAAGAGATCCTGGTAGACGGCAATCAGCGCGCCGTAGGACACGGTTACTACAGTCTGGGCAACCTGGAGATGAGCGACGATCACCGCTATGCCGCCATCGCCGAAGATACGCTAAGTCGGCGCATCCACGAGATCCGCATTCTGGACACGGAAACCGGCGAATTCCTGCCGGACGTGATCAACAATGCCAACGCCTCGATGGCCTGGTCCGCAGACGGCCACTACCTGTTCTACCTGGACAAACACCCGGAAACCTTGCTTGCTTACCGCGTGATGCGGCATCGACTGGGCACTGATGTTGCAGAAGACGTGCTGGTTTACGAGGAAAAAGATAACCGCTTTTACACCGGGCTTTGGCGCAGCCGCTCCGGTGACTACATCATGCTGGGCCACTCGGAAACCGACACTTCCGAGGTTCAGTTGCTGGCGGCCAACGAGCCGCTGGGTCAATTCACACCTTTCCTGCCACGTGAAACTGGTCATGAATACAGCGTGGACCACGCCAATGGACGCTTTTTTATCCGCAGCAACTGGGAAGCCGAAAACTTCCGCGTGTTAACGGCGGACATCGGCACCGCCGCTGATAAATCGGCCTGGAAAGAACTCATCCATCACCGTGAAGATGCCATGGTTCGCAGCCTTCAGGCCTTTGACGACTGGCTTGTCCTGAGTGAACGAAAGGATGGGTTGCGCAAGGTCCGCGTGATCGCGCTGGACGGAAGCGTTGACCGTTACCTGGAAGCAGACGCGGAAACTTACGTGATGTGGCCGGACACCAATGTCAGCACGGAGACACACACCATCCGCTATGGCTATGCGAGCCCGATCACGCCGAATCAGACCTGGGAAATCGACCTGCAGACCGGCAAGTCGGAATTACTGAAGGCGCAGCGCATCCTGGGTGACTTTGACAGCGCCAACTACCGCACGAAACGCTTGATGATAAGCGCCCGCGACGGTGTCGATGTGCCGGTTTCCATGGCATTTCACAAGGACACGCCGCTGGACGGTACCAGCCCTGCCCTGATTTACGCCTATGGTTCTTACGGCTCTTCCATTGATCCCTGGTTCCGTAATTCGGTGATCAGCCTGATGGACCGCGGTTTCGTTTACGTGATCGCGCACATCCGCGGCGGCCAGGAACTGGGACGGCAGTGGTATGAGCAGGGTCGCCTGATGAACAAGACAAACACCTTTAATGACTTTGTCGATGTGACCTCTGCGCTGCAGAAACAGGGCGCCATCGATCCGGCCCGCACCTATGCCATGGGCGGCAGCGCGGGCGGCCTGCTTATGGGCGCGGTCGTCAACATGGCGCCCCGGTTGTATCACGGCGTGATCGCGGCAGTGCCCTTTGTAGACGTCGTCACCACCATGCTGGACGAATCCATCCCACTAACCAGCGGCGAGTGGAATGAATGGGGAGATCCGCGTGAAAAGGAGGCGTTCGAGTATATGCTTTCCTATTCACCCTACGACAACGTCAAAGAGCAGGACTACCCCAACCTGATGGTCACTACCGGGCTGCACGACTCACAGGTGCAGTATTTCGAACCGGCCAAGTGGGTGGCGAAGCTCCGCGATAAGCGCACCGACGACAACCGCCTGATCATGCGTACCAACATGGAAGCCGGTCACGGTGGAGCATCGGGCCGTTACAGAGCGTACCTGGAAACAGCGCAGGAGTATGCGTTCCTGATGGATCTGGCCGGAAAGGAGAACTAATTCCCTGCGAATGATGGGCGGCGAACCATCGGGACCCGCGAATGGACCCTGCTGGCCAGGAGTCCTTTGTTGAACGGGTCAGCGTACCTGCCCTTCCAAAACAAATTTGCTGATGAGATCAGTGATGGATGCA
This sequence comes from Lysobacterales bacterium, assembly GCA_029859645.1. GTDB lineage: Bacteria > Pseudomonadota > Gammaproteobacteria > Xanthomonadales > SZUA-36 > JAHEFT01. Next base: position 2,110 of record JAOUCS010000238.1, read on the forward strand.
TTATTTTCCGGCGCCATGATGTCACCGGCCAGAATGTGATTACTCTGGTCAGCGGAGCCTGCTATCTCGACCAGTTGCTTACGCCGGCTATCCAGTTGCTCGAAGCCCTTGATGATCCAACCGGTGTCCACTACGGTGTCGGCCGGCGAGTAAATCGTCAGCACTGACTGCTCAAGTTGCAGCGGCAGACTGGCGCGCACGTATTTGACCAATCGCATCATTTCAATGACAGCAGCCATTGGATAGGTGGTGGACCAGTAGCGTGCCTGCAAGTCATTTTGTGGCGTCCAACTTCGTGTCTGGCCGGCAACCAGGGAAGCCAGTTGGGGGCCTCCGGGCCAGGTCAGGAATTCTGCCTTGGCGTCCTGCAC
>JAOUCS010000045.1 GCA_029859645.1 Lysobacterales bacterium
AATGATACGGCGACCAGTTCATCGTGCACCTGCATGACCAGCCGTGCGTCGGGTTCGGTTTTCTCCAGCCATGCGTCCACGCTGATCATGGCCCGTTTGATGATATCTGCGGCCGTTCCCTGCATGGGTGCATTAATGGCGGCCCGTTCAGCGCCCTGGCGCCTTTGCATATTGCTCGCATTGATGTCAGGCAGGTAAAGCCGGCGGCCGAACAAGGTTTCAACGTAGCCCTGTTCTCTTGCTTGCTCGCGCGTCTTTTCCATGAAGTTCTGAACGCCCGGGTAGCGCATGAAATAGGTATCCATATAGGCTTGTGCCTCCGCCCGGCCGATATTGAGCTGACGTGAAAGCCCGAATGCGGACATGCCGTACATCAATCCGAAATTAATAGCCTTGGCGGCACGCCGGTGATCACCGTCGACTTTCTCATAGGGGACGTCAAACACTTCACTGGCTGTGGCCTGGTGGACATCAACCTCATCGTGAAATGCTTTCAGCAGGCCTTCATCTCCTGACAGGTGAGCCATGATGCGCAATTCGATCTGGGAATAATCGCAGGCCATGATCAGGCTGCCTGGCGGAGCGATGAACGCTTCCCTGATTTTTCGCCCTTGTGGTGTGCGGATCGGTATGTTCTGCAGGTTCGGGTCTGATGAGGACAGCCTGCCGGTGGCTGCGACGGCCTGGTGATAGGACGTGTGCACCCGGCCGGTGCGTGGATTGATCTGCAGCGGCAACTTGTCCGTGTACGTCGACTTCAGCTTGGACAGCGAGCGGTATTCCAGGACCAGACTGGGTAACTCGTAATCCACGGCCAACTCCTGCAGGACGTCCTCGGCAGTGGAGGGCTGGCCTTTCGGCGTCTTGCGGATGACCGGCAGGCCCAGCTTTTCAAACAGGATTTGCTGCAGCTGCTTTGGTGATCCCAGGTTGAACGGCTGACCGGCTGCATCATGCGCTTCCTTTTCCAGCTTGGATATCTGCACAGCCATTTCCTGGCTCTGGCTGGCCAGCTGGTCCCCGTCGATCAGAACACCTCGCTGCTCCATCCGCGCCAGTACCGGCACCAGGGGTATTTCGATATCCTGCAGTACGCAGGCGAGGGACGTTTCTTTTTGCAGGCGCGGCCACAGGTGCTGATGCAGTTGCAGCGTTATGTCGGCGTCTTCGGCAGCGTAGTGGGATGCTTCGTCAATGGCCACCTGGCTGAAAGAAATCTGCTTCGCGCCTTTGCCCGCGATGTCTTCATAATGGGTTGTTTGCCGGCCCAGGTACTTCAGCGCCAGGGAGTCCATGTCATGGCGGCTGCCGGTGCTGTTGAACACGTAAGACTCCAGCATGGTATCGAAAGCCACGCCCTGCACGCTGATGTCATACTGCGACAGCACGTTCATATCGTACTTGATGTGCTGGCCAACTTTCGGCAGGTCCGGGTCTTCCAGCAAGGGCTTCAGTTTTGCCAGCACTTCGTCACGGTCCAGTTGCGGCTCGGCAGCGGGATAATCATGGCCGACGGGAATGTAGGCCGCGTGCCCCTGCTGCGTTGAAAAACTCAGCCCAACCAGTTCCGCCTGCATCGAATCCAGGCTGGTGGTTTCAGTGTCAACAGCCACCAGGGCAGCGTCTCTCAGCGTAACAATCAGTGCGTCCAGCGCTTCGTGGGAACTGATGGTCCGATAGTCCGTTTCCGGTGCTTTATCGTCGCCCCCCTGGTCCATTTCCTGCAGCCAGCTGTTGAATTCAAAACGTTTGAGGGCCTCGACCAGGGATGTCTTATCTATCGCAGCGCGCTTGAGGTCCCTGGGTCGATCGTCCAGATCCAGATCTGTGCGGATTGTGGCCAGTTGCCGGGAGAGAGGGAGTTGTTCCAGCGCGGCCCGCAGATTCTCACCAATTTTGCCGCCTACTTCTTCTGCATGGGCGACGACCTGGTCCAGGTCGCCCCATTGGGCCAGCCACTTGGCCGCAGTCTTTGGGCCGCATTTTTCGACGCCGGGAATGTTATCGGCCTTGTCGCCCGTCAATGCCAGGAAATCCACGATCTGCTCCGGCGTCACATCAAACTTCTGTTTTACGCCCTCGCGGTCCATATCGGTGGCGGTCATGGTATTGGTCAGGGTGGTGAGATCACTCACCAGTTGCGCCATATCCTTGTCGCCGGTTGAAATGACACACCGCATTCCGGCTTTTTCCGCCTCGGCAGCGAGCGTGCCGATGACATCATCAGCCTCCACACCATCAACCTGCAACAAGGGCAGCCCAAGCATCCTGGTAAATTCCAGGATCGACTCGACCTGTTGCCGCAACTCGGCCGGCATCGGTGGACGATTTGCCTTGTAGTCGGGATACATTTCATGGCGGAAAGTCGGCCCCCTGGCATCGAACACCACAGCGATGTATTCAGGCTCCGCTTCGTTCAGCAATCGCTTCAGCATATTGGCCACGCCGAGCAGCGCACCGGTCGGCTCGCCGCGGCTATTGGTCAGGTTGGGCAGCGCATGAAAAGCCCGGTAGAGATAGGATGAACCATCAACGAGATACAGCGTCGGATTGGTGCTCATAGTTTGTTCATGAATTATTTGCTGGTTTTTAAGGTCTGATATTATGAGAGTCTAACTCAGAGGGAGCGTGAGTCGATGAGAAACCTGGAATTCAATTTCATGCGTTGGACGACGCTTGCTATCCTGTTTTCTGCATCGATGATGTCAGCCGGCCTTCTGCTGGCACAGGAAGACCTTGAGAAACCACCTCCCATTCCACCCGAAAGCACCGAGGATGTGCCCATTCCGCCGAAAGTTCAGGATGAACAGATCGAGCCGACGGTCACCATCCGCGAGGAAGAAGAACGGTTAATCGAAGAGTACCGTTTGAACGGCCGCCTTTACATGGTCAAGGTTACGCCCAAAAAGGGTGGCGTCCCTTATTTTTACGTGGACACTGATGGTGATGGCCAGCTGGAACTCGACGCGGATCAGCGCGCCATGAACCCTGTACAGCCCGTCCACTGGAAGGTGCTGGAGTGGGATTAGAGCCGGCTGGCAAGCCTGCGGGCAGTAAAGATATAAAGGATATCGGGGCCGGCCTGGTGGGCTTGCTGGGCCGGGGTGTCGCGTGGCTCACGCTGGTCATGGTGGTTTTGACGTTTACTATTGTCATTTTGCGCTATGGCTATAACCAGGGCTGGATCTGGTTGCAGGAGAGCGTGACCTACCTGCATGCGACGGTCTTCATGGTGGCCGCGGCATGGGCTTTCCAGACCGACGATCATGTCAGGGTGGATATTTTTTACCGTTCAGGTTCCAGTAGATACAAAAATACGGTCAACCTGGTTGGAACCCTGTTGTTGCTGGTGCCCTTTTGCCTGTTCCTGTTGTACATCGGCTGGAATTACGTGAGTGCTTCCTGGGATACGATGGAGTCTTCACGGGAGGCCGGTGGGCTGCCGCTGGTCTTCCTGCTGAAAAGCCTCATATTGATTCTGCCGGCACTGCTGCTGATACAGGCCCTGAGCACGGCCCGGCTGTGTCTGCGGCAGCTGCGCCGCGATGACTGACCAGCGGCGGGCGAAAATCGAGGCGGTCCTGGCAAACCGTCAACCGGACCTGACCGTACTCGCCGAACATCTTCATAAACCCCGAAACCTTTCCGCCATCGTCCGCACCTGTGACGCCGTTGGTATCAACGAAGTGCATGCCGTGCCGGGGGAAGAAGGCCTGGCCATTCACTGGAAGACATCGCAGGGCGCAGAAAAGTGGATGAAAGTCCGCGCGCACGAAGATCTTTCAAGTGCCTGCAGTTTCCTCAGGAGTAGTGGCTTTCAACTGGTGGCGGCACACTTGTCGGAGAGCGCAGCAGATTACCGCGATCTGGATTACACAGTGCCGACCGCGCTGGTCGTGGGAACGGAGCTTTTCGGTGTCAGTGAACAGGCGCTGGCCCTGGCAGACCAGCAGGTCAGGATACCCATGAAGGGCATGACCCAATCGCTGAACGTCTCAGTGGCTTGTGCAGTGGTGCTGTACGAGGCGATGCGACAGCGCGAGATTGCTGGCATGTACGGCCGGCTGAGGCTGGATCGTGCAACCCTCGACCCGCAGCGCTTCGAATGGTTACATCCCATAGTCGCCCGCTACTGCCGTGAACGCAACCTGGACTATCCCGAACTGGATGACGCCGGGGAAATCATCGGCGAATTACCCCGCGGAATCTCTTAGGTGCTCGAGTACTTCGGCAACATCCGGCATTTTGCCGGTCCATAATTCAAACGACAGAGCGGCTTGCTGGACCAGCATACCCAGGCCATCCCTGTAACAGATACGCTGTTCCTCACATTTCCGCCGGAGCGGTTCTGCTGCTTCGCCATAATTCATGTCGTAGCAGAGCGCCTCCGGATTAAGCCAGGATGGATCAAGCACAGGAGCGTGGCCGCTGTGGCCCAGGGAAGTGGCGTTGATGAACAGGTCGAATGGCGCTTCGGAAGACAGCTCCGCGGGTTTGCAGGCAACGACTTCACCCAGGTCGCGGTGAGCCAGTTCCAGCTGTTGCGCTTTCTCCAGGCTACGGTTGGCGACAACGACTTTGTCGGGGTCCGCATTCAACAGCGCGCCCAGAACGCCGGCTGCGGCTCCGCCGGCACCTAACAGGCAAATAGATGCGCCGGCAAGTTCCACGGACGCTCCGTCTTGCAAATCTTGGAGCAGCCCCATTCCATCCGTGCTGTCGGCAAACCACGATTCATCGTTATCAAAAACCAGCGTATTGGCAGCTTGCGCCCGGCGAGCGCTGTCACTGTCATGGGAAGCGAGTTGCCAGGCGGCATTTTTGAAAGGCGCTGTGATATTACAGCCACGGCCGCCCTCCAGGGCCAGCATTCTTACCTCTTGAGCAAACGTGTCCGCAGTGACCTGAATAGCCCGGTAATCGACCCGGAGACCACACTGGGCCGCGAACAACCCGTGAATCTCGGGGGATCGGGACTGGGCAACCGGGTTGCCAAAAACAGCGAGCTTGATTAGCGGTCCCGAAGCCACTCGGCAGCCTGTATGGCGAAATACGTCAGCACCCCATCTGCACCCGCACGTTTGAGACAGGTCAGGGCTTCCATCACCACAGCTTCTTCGTCAAGCCAGCCATTCAGGGCGGCGGCTTTCAGCATCGCATACTCGCCCGAAACCTGGTAAGCAAAGGTGGGTACTTCGAAAGATTCCTTGACCCTGCGAATGATGTCCAGGTATGGCAGGCCAGGCTTGACCATGACCATGTCCGCGCCTTCATCCAGGTCCAGTCCGACTTCATGCAGCGCCTCGTTGGTATTGGCCGGATCCATCTGGAAGGAGTACTTGTTGGCGCCTTTCAGATTACCTGCGGATCCCACGGCATCACGGAAAGGACCGTAAAAACTCGAGGCGTATTTCGCTGCGTAGGAAAGAATCTGCTTGTTGGGGAAGCCTTCGGTTTCAAAGGCCTGGCGGATGGCGGCAATGCGGCCATCCATCATGTCGGAGGGTGCTACGACGTCTGCACCGGCTTCAACATGCGATAAAGCCTGTTTTACCAGAACATCGACGGTTTCGTCATTGACCACGTAGCCGGTTTCATCGATCAAGCCGTCCATTCCGTGGGATGTGAAGGGATCCAGCGCGACATCGGTAATCACGCCCAATTCGGGGAGGCGTTCTTTCAGCGCTGTGACGGCGCGTTGCGAGAGGCCCTCCGGGTTCCATGCTTCGCGTGCATCGTCCGACTTACAGTCAGCCGGTACGACGGGAAACAGCGCGATGGCCGGTATGCCCAATTCCAGGCAATATTCAGCCCGGGGCAGCAGGCGATCGATCGTCATGCGCTCCACACCCGGCATGGACTTGATCGGTTCAACGGCATCATCGCCTTCGAGTACGAAAACGGGCCAGATCAAATCATTGCTGCTGAACTGCACCTCGCGCATCATGCGGCGGGAAAAATCGTGAGCCCGCATCCGGCGCATGCGGGTGGCTGGAAAAGTCATCGGATGGCACCTCTGTTTTATCTCTGCTGATTCTAAACCTTTGGCGTGATTTCATACCACTCATTGAGCCGGTTGATGAGCTCGGTCAAGCCGGCCTTGTTTTTCGACGAGAAAACCTGGGCGGTGGCCAGTGGCGGCAGGGTCTTGCGGATCTTGAGCAGCGTGGCCTGCGCCGGCCCCCGCTTGAGCTTGTCGCCCTTGGTCAGAAGCAAGTGGCAGGGAAGTCCTGACAGGGAACACCAGTGCAGCATCTGCTCGTCGAACTCACGCATCGGGTGGCGGATGTCCATGACCAGTACCACACCCCGTAAACATTCACGTCGCTCGAAATACTGCTGCATGACCTGTCGCCAGTGCGCCTTGAGCTTTGCGGGAACCTTGGCGTATCCATAACCTGGCAGGTCGGCAATACGGCGGTTTTCGTCAACGTCAAAAATCACGATCTGCTGGGTGCGGCCGGGAGTTTTGCTGGTACGAGCCAGTGCTTTCTGATCAGTCAGGGCATTGATTGCACTGGATTTTCCCGCATTGGAGCGGCCGGCGAAAGCCACTTCATATCCCGTATCTGGCGGTAGTTGCGCCAGTTTGTGCGCGCTGATGACATAGCGAGCGGAGCGGTACGGGTTGAAAGTTTGGGATTTGAATGTCATTTGATTGTCTGTTTAAGCTGGAACGTGGCGACCGAAACCGCGATAATATCGGGCCATTCTAGCCTGAATACAGTTCATACCGACTCTAGGAGATCGCAAAATGAGTTTTTTGCTCCGGGCCATAGCCAGTTCACTGGTCCTCGTCAGCCTGCAATCCTTTGCCCAGGGAGATGCTGCGGCGGGCGAAACCAAAGCGGCCATCTGCGCCGCCTGCCACGGTGCTGACGGCAATAGCGCTGTCCCCAACTGGCCGAAACTTGCAGGTCAGCATCAACAGTACCTGGTGCGGCAGTCAACTCTGATCAAGGCCAATGCTCGCCCGGTGCCGGAAATGCTGGGAATTACACCGGGCCTGACCGAGCAGGACATCCTCGATATCGCGGCTTACTTTTCGCAACAGACCATCACGGGCGGAGTCGCCGATGAGTCAAAAGTAGAGCTTGGCGAAAGAATTTTCCGTGCAGGTAACCTCGAAACCGGAGTGCCTGCATGCATGTCCTGCCACGGCCCCGCCGGTGAAGGAAACCCGCTGGCCAGCTATCCGTCCCTGGCAGGTCAGCACGCCGTGTACACTGCCAATATGCTGACCCGTTTTCGCAAGGGTGAGAATTGGGGCGAAGGTGATGCTTCCAGCCAGGTCATGAACGGCGCAGCAGCCAGGCTCACCGATGACGAAATAGCAGCGGTGGCCAGCTACATCGAGGGCCTTTATCTCAGTTCCGAATGAACCGAATGAGCGGAAAGCGGTCAGTAGAAAATACCCTTGAAGAACCGAATTCGCAGGAGCAGTTAATGAACAAAATCGTATTTATCAAGTTGGCAGCGCTTGGCCTGTCGTTGCTGCTGGCCCTGGTGAGCCCGGTCCAGGCGCAGGTGGGAGACGTCGAGTACCAGGAAGGTCTGCACTACTTCCTGATCGAAGGTGCCCCGGCCAGGAGCAGTGACACCATCATTCTGGAGGAAGCGTTCAGTTATCTCTGCACGCACTGCAACACTTTCGATCCCTACGTTGAAGCCTGGAAAAAAAGAAAGCCCGAATACGTGCAGTTCAGGCGCATTCCGGTTGGTTTCGGCCGCGGTTCCTGGGAGCTGTATGCCAGGGGTTACGTTACTGCGGAAATGATGAAAGTACCGGACAAGGCGCATACTGACCTGATGGACCGGATCTGGAAAGAAAAGAATATTATCCGGGATATGGATGGACTGGCGACGTTCTACAGCCAGTACGGACTCGACAAGGAAAAATTCCTGTCAACATCGCGCTCATTCGCTGTTGACGGCAAGTTACGCAAGGACCAGGCCCTGGTGCAGACTTATGGCATCCGTGGCACGCCCGCGCTGGTGCTCAATGGCAAGTACCGGATTGCAGGCAATGCCGCTGTGGCCAGTTACGACGCCATGTTCGAGGTGGTGGACTACCTGATCGAAAAAGAGAAGGTTTCTGTGCAGCAGGCAAGTGTCGCAGCCGATTGAAGAAACCACTGATACTGGCCAGAAACTTAGATTTCTGAGCTTCAATATTCAGGCAGGCACTTCGACAGCGCGCTATCACCATTACGTCACGCACAGCTGGCGGCAGGTGCTGCCGCATGCCAAGCGCGTGAAGAACCTGGACTCGATCGCCGAGCTTGTTTCTCCCTTCGACATGGTCGCATTACAGGAAGTCGATTCGGGCAGCCTGCGGTCGGGTTACATCAACCAGTCCCGCTACCTGGCGAATCATTCCGGCATGCCGTTCTGGTGTCATCAGTCCAATCGCAAAGTCGGCACGGTAGCTTATGCCGGCAATGGATTTCTGAGCCGGTACGAGCCGGATGCCGTGGAAGAACACCGTTTGCCGGGTGTCATCCCCGGCCGGGGAACCCTGCTGGTGAGATACGGCGAGGGTTTCAATGGACTGGATATCGCTGTCGTTCACCTGGCGCTGGGAAAACGGGCCAGGGCACAGCAACTGAAATTCCTCGCGCGGGAACTCGATAGCAGCCGGCACCTGGTGGTGCTGGGCGATTTCAATACCCAGGTAGACACACCGCACTTGCTGGAACTGAGGGAAACGCTGGCTTTGCAGGCGCCCACCCGGGGTTTGCCGACCTATCCGTCCTGGCAACCACAACGCGCGATCGATCACATGCTGGTCAGCCGGACGCTACAGGTGGGTGTCGCGGAAGTGCTCGATGTGACCTATTCGGACCATTGCCCCGTGGCGCTTGAAATTACTTTGCCGCCTGAATTGAAATTGCAGGAAGCGACTCGCCCCGTGATCAGTATTGAATCCCAGACCCGGCCCTAGAAACCCGCCAGCATCCTGATTCCGACCAACATCAGGAAAACGCCAAAAAGCTTCTTGACCAGGTCAGGGTGAAGCCTGTGCACGGTTGCGGCCCCGAGGGGTGCGGCCAGGGCGCTGGTCAGAGCGATGCCCAGTAATGCGGGCAGGTGGATATAGCCCAACGCCCCGTCCGGCATTTCGCCGTTCATGCCGAAGCCGATGAAGGCCAGGGAGCCTGCCGCCGCGATTGGAAAACCACACGCTGCGGAAGTAGCTACCGCGTTTTGGGTTCTAACGCCATGCCAGAGCTGCCATGGCCCGGTCAAGGCTCCGCCACCGATGCCTATCAGGCTGGAAATTGAACCAATGACAAAGCCTACCAGGCTGACACCGGGCTGGCCGGGAACGGGTTTTTCACCGATCGGCTTACGTGCCAGGATGAGTTGGAGCCCGGCCATTACCGCAAATACGCCGACGACACGAATCAAGGCATCTGCCTGCAGCTTGTCTGCCACTGCTGCGCCGAGAATAGCGCCAAACACCAGCCCGGTGGTAAGGGACCGGACCAGCGGCCAGTTGATAGCTCCTTTGCGGTGGTGCGCGTACAGGGAACTGAGTGACGTGATCAACATGCTTCCCAGCGAAGTGGCGATGGCCATATGGATCGCCCAGGGAGCGGTTTGCGGGTCTTTCAGAAACAGAAAAGTGAGCGCGGGTACAACTACGAAACCCCCGCCGATTCCCAGAAAACCCGCAAGGTAGCCGGCCAGTATCCCAGTCAACGCAAATTCAAGCAGCATTCGCTTGCCGAGCTGGTCTCGATTTCATATTCTGGTGCACGTGATTCTTCGCCTTCTCAAAAACCGGGCCCTTTCCCTCTTTGGGTCGGGTTGGATGCCCAAGTTTAACCCTGGGAGGGCCATTCCAACAGGCCTGGCGGTTCTCGCATCGTCTTTTCTTACGTCCGCGGTTCCGGCCGCCGAAAATCCTGCTGCGGACTCGCTTGAAAAATTCGGTACAGCCTGGCGGGCCGCTGCGCATGGCAGCCGGGCAGATTTCGTCCGGCTGATGCCCGAGCTGGAGAACTATCTGCTGTATCCCTACCTGCGTTACGAGGACCTGCGGTACCGACGTGCCTCCGTGCCCGATGAAGAAATGGCTGAATTTCTGGAGCAGTATTCAGACTGGGCGTTTGCAGCCGGTCTTGAAAGAGCCTGGCTTCGAACGCTGGGCAAACGCGGCCAGTGGGACTCCCTGCTGAGTCATGCGCCCGGAGTGCTCGATGATACCGAGGTGAATTGTTACGTGGCCCACGCCCGCATCAAGCGCGGACAAACCGAGGGGCTCCTGCCGGTGGCCCAGTCGCTCTGGGCTGTAGGAAAATCCCAACCCGATGCCTGTGACCCGGTTTTTCAGTGGTTAAAAAAAGAAAAGGGTATTACTTCCGGGTTGGCATGGGAGCGTATCCGCAGGGCTATGCAAGCCAGGCAACCCAGGCTGACCCTCTACCTGGCCCGCTTCCTGGCTCCGCAGGACAAGATATGGGCGGACCGGTGGTACCAGCTGGATCGCAGCGGCTATCGTCAACTGAAGCAGTCTGCGAAATGGCCGGTACAGGAGCATAGCCTGGATATTACCGCCTATGGCCTGAAAAGACTGGCAAGAAACGACCCTGACAGAGCCTGGGATAGCTATCTCGTGCTGGAGTCGCGGTTTGATTGGGGTGCTGATGTCCGGGGGAGTATTCTCAGGGAAATTGCCATGTGGTCGGCCGTTGAGGGCCTTGACGGAACACCGCAGCGAATGGCGGCAGTCGAGGCAGAATACCGGGACGGCAAACTGTGGGAGTGGTGGACCCGCTACAACCTTTCGGCCGGGCGCTGGCAGGAAGTCATTGCCGCCATTGAGGGCATGCCGGAAGATCAGCGGGATGATTCTCGCTGGCGTTTCTGGGATGCGCGCGCCCGCAAGGAGACAGGGGACCAGGAACAAGCAACGCAAAGGCTGGGCAGCCTGGCGCTGGAAGCGAACTATTATGGTTTTCTCGCCGCAGACCTGTTGCAGCAACCTTACACCATTTGTCCGCAAGAGCCCCAAGTGCCGCCTGAGCAGGTCCAGGCACTGAGAGAGCAGCCAGGCTTTGAGCGGGCACTGGAACTGAGAAGGGCCGGAATTCCCAACTGGGCGCGCAGTGAATGGAAAATCGCCGTGAAAGCACTGGACAAGCAGGGCTTGCGCGCCGCGGCGGCACTTGCAACCGGTGCAGGCTGGCCGGATATGGCGATTTTTGCCCTGGGCAACAGCGGTGATCTGCGCTGGTATGACTGGCGGTTTCCCATTGAATACGCCGACCTGGTGGAATCACAGGCCGGCAAGCTGCAGCTCGATTCGGCCTGGGTCATGGGCCTGATGCGCTCGGAGAGCGCCATGGCGGAAGACGCCCTTTCCTCGGCCGGAGCAAGAGGGTTGATGCAGGTCATGCCGGGGACGGCCAAATTGCTCGCGCGGCAGCATTCGTTCAATTACACAGGCCATCAGCAGCTGATGCAGGCCACGGATAACATCCAGTTTGGAACGGCTTATCTCAGGGATCTGCTCGATCGCTTCGGAGAAAACGAAGTGCTTGTTTCAGGCGCCTACAACGCCGGGCCACACGTGGTCGAACGATGGATGGCGGAACGGCAAACGGATGATCCCACCATCTTCGTGGAAACATTGCCCTATTTCGAGACCCGCGACTACATTCCACGGGTGCTCGCGTTCTCCACGATTTACGACTGGAGACTGCAAAACCCGGTCAGGCGAGTGTCATCGCGGATGCCTGCTCTTGATGTGAACCCGGCAGCAGCCCCTGCCAATGCGGCTGCCGAGATTGTCTGCCGGACGACCGGCTGACACACCACGACGCCAGGGAGCGAAACATGAGAATTGTTCTACTGGGTGCTACCGGTTTTCTGGGGCACCACCTGTTGCCGGAGCTGTCAGCGGCCGGTCATGAATGTATCGTGCTCAGCCGCTATCCACCCGGCTGCCGGGAGTTGACAGTTCTTCCGAACGTCGAGGTCCGCCGGTCGGATATTTATGCTGCAGAGCAGTTGCAAAAACACATTGGCGGCGCAGATGCGGTAATCAATATGGTCGGCATCCTGAACGAACGTGGGCGAAAAGGTGAGGGATTCAACACCGCACACGTCGTCCTGGTTGAAAAGATCATCGAGGCTTGTCGCGCCTGCAATGTTCGCCGCCTGCTCCAGGTCAGTGCCCTGCACGCAGGCAAGGGCAGCAGTTATTACCTGATCAGCAAAGGTAAAGCAGAAGAGCGAATCCTGGCTGCGGAACACCTGGACAGCACGATCTTCCAGCCTTCGGTCATTTTTGGCGAGGGCGACAGCTTTTTCAACCGCTTCGCCGGCTTGCTCAAGGTAGCGCCTTTTCTGCCACTCGCCTGCCCGGATTCAAAACTTCAGCCGGTATGGGTGGGAGATGTTGTCGTCGCCATGGCTCGCGCACTGGCTGACCCGGATACCATCGGCCAAAAGCTGATCATGGTTGGGCCGCAAGAATACACCTTGCGTGAACTGGTGGAATTCACGGCCTGCGTATGCGGTTTGAGACGAAAAATTATCGGTCTTCCGGACAGCATGTCCCGGTTACAGGGCCGGGTGATGGACTTTGTGCCGGGCAAACCTTTCTCATCCGACAATTACCGCTCGTTGCAAACCGACAACACCAGCGGTGAGAACAGCCTGTGGAGGTTCGGTATCACCCCCCGATCGATCGAAGCCACGGTGCCGGGTTACCTGGGTGGTGCCGCTTCCCAGCGACGACTGGACAAGTGCCGCAAACGGGCGGACGAATGACATGATGGAAGTTTTCCTGGTCGGCGGGGCTGTCCGTGATGAATTACTGGGCAAAACGATTCGAGAGCGTGACTGGGTTGTGGTTGGCGGTACTCCCGGGGAACTCGTGGATCAGGGGTTCAGGCAGGTCGGGGCCTCCTTCCCGGTTTTCCTGCATCCAGACTCTGGTGAGGAGTATGCGCTTGCTCGCACCGAGCGCAAACAAGGGCATGGCTACCATGGCTTCACCGTCGATTTTCATCCCGGCGTGACGCTCACCGAGGACCTCGAGAGGCGCGACCTGACCATCAATGCGATGGCGCGCGATGAGAACGGCCAACTGATCGATCCGTTCAATGGTTTGCGCGACCTGGAGCAACGGGTGTTGCGGCATGTCTCCGATGCCTTCAGTGAAGATCCACTGCGGGTGTTGCGGGTGGCCCGCTTTGCCGCCAGATTTGCGGAGATCGGCTTCACAATACATCCTTCCACCTTGCAACTGATGGTGGACATGGTGCAATCGGGCGAGCTCGAACACCTGGTTCCCGAGCGGGTCTGGTCTGAATTCGAAAAAGCGTTCCGCTGCTCCATACCCGGAAAGTTTATCGAAGTGCTGCGCCAATGCGGTGCGCTGGCGCTGCTTTTGCCAGAAGTCGATTGCCTGTTCGGGATTCCGCAGCCGGAAAAATATCATCCGGAAATAGACACCGGAGTTCACGTATTGCTGACGATGGATCTCGCGGCTTCCATGAGCGCCGGGCCCAATGTGGTTTTTGCGTTGCTGCTGCACGACCTGGGCAAAGGACTGACACCGGAGTCCCGGTTACCTTCACACCTTGGACATGAAGTCAGTGGAGTGCCGCTGGTGCGGCATGTTTGTGAACGTTTCCGTGTTCCGGGCGCCTACCAGGACCTGGCCACGGTTGTCTGCAAACTGCACCTGCGTTGTCACCGCTTGCTTGAAGCCCGCCCGGCCACCCTGATGAAATTGATCGAGGAGGCAGACCTGTTGCGTCAACCGGACCGGGCAATGCCTTTCCTGCAGGCCTGCGAAGCCGATTACCGGGGAAGAAAAGGGTTGGAAAACAGGCCATATCCGCAAGCTCAACGTTTGCAGTTGGCGCTGGCAGCGGCACAGAGCATCAGCGCAGCCGATGTAGATATCAGCGGACTGCAAGGGCCACAGATAGGAGAAAAGATCAGGCAAGCCCGGGTGGCCGCTATAGGCGATGCCTTAAATCCTGCAAGCTGAAACCGCGAGGCGGTATTTCGAGGCCCCTGCCCAGGCCCATGACCTGGAACTTCTCACCCATCATGCCCGGCAAGGTCAGTTGCCTGGCCTGGGCATTCAGGGCAAGACCTCCATCGGCGGAATTATCGGCGTGGTTCATCAGCAACCCATCCAATCCGCAGCCCAGCAGGAACAGGGCCTGGCTGGTATATCCCTCGACCTCCAGGCCGCAGCTGTCAGCCGCTTCGGCCAGGGCTGTGAAGTCCACCCAGGCCGTGATGTCCTGCAGCCCGGGCCAGAAAAACACATCATCGTGCGCCTGGTGGCGGTAATGACACATCAGGGTGCCGTCCGAGCGCTCGGGCAGATAGTACTCCTTTCTCGGGTAGCCATAATCGATAAACAGCGCTAGCCCCCGCTGCATGGCGGCTGTGACCGATTGCAACCACGGTGCGAGGTGCAGGTTGATTTCTGAGCGGTAGCCGGTTTGGAAGTCGCGGCCCGTGTCCGACACGATGTGTCCAACGGCCTGTTCCAGCGCATCCGGCGCCGGCCGGGTTGCCCACCCCAGGCGGGTGTCGCCGGCTTGCACACACAATTGCTCGACACCTTTCTCTCCTTGCCGGAAGCGTTCGACCGCCAGTGCATCAAGCACTTCGTTCGCTAGCAGGACGCCGCGCCAATCCTGGCCTGGCGGCTCATCCAGCCATTCCACGCGCTCGACCAGACCGGTTGTGGCGGCGATTTGCTGCCGCTGAACTTCTCTCAGGTCTGCACTGCGCTCCAGGATCAGGTAGCGGGAAGGGAGTTGCTTTGCCGGCAGGCTTTGCAGCAGATCCGCTGCCAGGCGTCCGGTGCCAGCGCCAATTTCCAGGATATCGTACTCGCCCAGCTCATCGGCCGTCTGGCTTACCTGCCCGGCCAGGCAGGCGGCGAACAGGGAGCCGAGTTCCGGAGCGGTCGTAAAATCCCCCGACGGCCCCAGTTTGTGCAGACCTGCTGAATAATAGCCCAGACCCGGTTCATACAAGGCCATTTCCATGAAGGTTGAAAATGGCATCAAGCCGTCATTGTCAAGGTTATCGCGGATACGGGCGCAGAGTTCTTCGCTTATCGGCTTGAGCTCTTCCGGGGGTTCGGGCAGGATGTTGCGGGACATAGTTTGCAAGTGTGTTTGAGTGAAAAGTCCATGTCCAGCAGAAAAACAGCACTGGTAACCGGGGCCGCGGCCAGGATTGGCGCGGAAATCAGCAGAACCCTGCATGAACGAGGTTGTGACGTGCTGATTCATTACAATTCCAGCGATAGCGCTGCGCAGAGGCTGGCGGAGGAGCTGAACGCCCGGCGCGAAAACAGTGCGTTCACCGCATCGGCGGACCTGTCTTCGGCGAAGGGCGTGGAGCAGTTGGCTGCAGCGGCCAGGCGCTCTTTTAACAGGCTCGATATCCTGGTCAACAATGCTTCTCGTTTCTACCCGACAACCACGGGCCAGACCCAGGCCTGGCAGTGGGATGACCTGCTGAACAGTAATCTGCGCGGCCCGTTTTTCCTGGTGCAGGCTCTGCTTGAGGAGCTCAGGGTGGCGGGTGGCAATGTTATCAATATCGTGGATATTCATGCCGAGCGCCCGATGCCGGGTCACGCGGTTTACTGCATGTCAAAAGCCGGGCTGTTCATGATGACCCAGGCGCTGGCGCAGGAGTTGGGTCCGGCGATACGGGTTAACGGTGTTTCACCGGGAGCCATTCTCTGGCCGGTTAACGAAATGGCTTCTTCAGAAAAGCAGGCTATCCTGGACAAAGTAGCTTTGGAACGGGTTGGGGCCCCATCCGACATTGCCTCGGCAGTAGCTTACCTGTGCCTCGACGCGCCGTATGTCACCGGGCAGATCCTGGCAGTTGACGGCGGGCGTACGCTGAACGTTTAGTCCAGCGATAATTCGATGCGCCTGGGTTGCTTGCCTTCCCGGGGAAAGGCATTCCAGAGCTCCAGTATCGTTTTGCGTTTAACCGGATGCACCCAGTCCGGCGCCAGCGCCGCCAGTGGCTGGAGCACATAGGCTGCCTCCAGGATCTCTTCGCGGGGGATTTCCAGTTCCGGTGAATACAGGACCAGATCGCCGTAAAGGAGAATATCGACGTCGAGGGTTCTGCTGGAGAATTTCGGAACATTGCGGTTGCGCTGGTGGCGGTTTTCCAGCTCCGTCAGCCATGTTTTCAATTCCAGCGGGGGCAAGTCGGTTTCTGTTCGGGCCACGAGATTGATAAAGTCGGCCGCCTCGAAGCCGTGGGGCGCGCAGCGGTACACGGGGGACAGCTCCAGGGTGCGGAAGCTCTGGCGCAGGATGTGAATGGCCGATGCAATGTTTTTCTCCGCATTGATGTTACTGCCCAGGCCCAGAAATACAGTTCGCATCGGCGTTGGCTACGGTGCGTTTTTGCTGCGTTCGATAATCACTCCGACCGCGCTGGAACCGCGCACCGCACCCGGCTTGCTCAATTTCAGCCGTAACTGCGAGACGGGAAATTCGGCAAGCACTATCCCGGCACATTTCTCCGCCAGCGTCTCTACCAGTTGGTACTCGCTTTGCTCGATGAAACGGATCAGGCGCTTGGAGACGGCCTTGTAATCCAGGGTATCTTCGATGGAGTCGGATGCGGCTGCCTTGCGGATATCAAATTCCATTTCCAGGTCAAGGCTCACCGCCTGGCGGATTTCACGCTCCCAGTCAAAGATGCCGATGACCGTTTCGACCGTCAGGTTTTCCACAAACACCAAGTCTTTGCGTGGCTCGTTCATGCCCAGTCAGCCTTTGTCATGAGTTCATCCAGGGGCCAGCGCGGGCGCGCCCTGATAATCGGCGCTTCGGTTTCTCCCGCCAGCAGGCGGTAGTAACCGGCCAGGGCGATCATCGCGCCATTGTCAGTGCAGAATTCGATGCGCGGGTAGGAGACACTCCAGCCATATTTCCTGCCGGCCGCGGACAGTGTCTCGCGCAGTTGCAGGTTGGCGCCAACACCGCCGGCGATAACCAGCTGTTGGCAGCGCGTTTGCTGCATGGCCCGGCGGCACTTGATCACCATGGTTTCGACCACGGCTTTTTGAAACCCGGCTGCGATGTCCGCGCGAGCGTTGGCTTCTTCGCCATGCTTGTGCCAGAGATTCCGTGTGTGGGTTTTCAGGCCGCTGAAACTGAACTCCAGTCCCGGTCGGTCGGTCATCGGTCGGGGAAACCGGAACTTGTCGGGATCACCTGTTTCGGCGGCCCTGGCCAGCACCGGGCCACCGGGGTAACCCAGGCCCAGCAACTTGGCCGTTTTGTCAAAGGCTTCGCCGGCCGCATCATCCAGGGTTTCGCCGAGGACGCGATATTCGCCAATCTTGCGGACTTCCACCAGCATCGAATGGCCGCCCGAAACCAGTAGGGCGACGAACGGAAATTCCGGCGGGTCCGGTTCCAGCAACGGCGCCAGCAAGTGACCTTCCATGTGATGCACCGCGACAGCAGGCACGTTCAGGGCCTGGGCAATCGCACGGCCGGCCGCGGCACCGACCAGCAAGGCGCCGATCAGGCCGGGCCCCGCCGTATAGGCCACGCCGTCTATTTCGTCGCGTCTGCAGTTGGCCGATTGCAGGCATTCATCCAGCAATGGCAACAGCTTCCTGACGTGATCGCGCGACGCAATCTCCGGCACCACGCCGCCATATTCAGCGTGAATATGGGCCTGCGAATACAGTGCATGGGACATCAGCCCCAGCGTGCCATCGTAAATAGCAACGCCGGTTTCATCGCAGGAAGTCTCTATACCCAGTACTCGCATAGCTTCTATATACGTGCAAGGCGCCCGGTCTGCAATGCCTTTGGTGTTTTAAGCCGGAGATGATTGCGTCATCATAGGGTTGTGTTATCTTTTCCGGCTGGTTTTTCATGGGGCTGAATTTTGAGTAAAGATTTGGGCGTGGCGGCTTCCGGCAGTGCCGAAGTATCGCAAACAGCGGTTGACATTCTGAAGGCGGGCGGTAATGCCTTCGACGCCGTGCTGGGCGCCCTGTGCACCGCTTCCATTGCAGAGCCGTTGCTGGTCAGCCTGGGTGGCGGCGGCTTCATGCTTGGCTTGCCTGACGGGGAAAAGCCCCGTGTCTATGACTTTTTCTGCCAAACTCCCGGAAAGCGCCGTCCAGACAATGAACTGGATTTCTATCCCATCATCGCTGACTTTGGCACCGCTGAGCAGGAGTTCCATATCGGCATGGGTTCTATCGCGGTTCCGGGTGTCGTGGCCGGGATCTGCCGGGCACACGGCGACCTGGGGCGCATGCCGGTCAGCGAGATCATCGCACCGGCCATCGACCTGGCCCGCTCCGGCGTGAGGGTAGATGCCTTTCACCATTACATCATCCGGATTCTGCGGCCCATCATGGAAGCCACACCAGAGGCCTTTAGCCTTTACCAGTCACCGGCGTCGCCAGGGGAGCTGATTCAGCAAGGTGAGCTGTTGCGCAATCCGGATGCGGCATTATCTCTCGAGGCCCTGGTCAAGGAGGGCCCTGACCTTTTCTACCTCGGAGAATGGGCACGGAAACTGGCTTTGGACAGCAAGGAACTGGGCGGGCACATCACGCCGGAAGACCTCGCTGCATACCGCGTGGAGCCCAGGGAGCCGGTCGTGTTCAGGCACCGTGGCGCACGTTGCGCGATCAACCCTCCACCCTCGCCTGGCGGCAGCCTGGTGGCATTTGCGTTGGCTGTGATGGAAGACTGGGATTCCGGTAAAGACGCCTGGGGCAGCAGCGGACACCTGATGAACCTGCTGCGGGGCATGCGGGCAGCGAGCGTCGCCAGGCATGAATATGCCATGGAAGCCGGACTCGAGTTTCGCAAGATGGAACAATTGCTGGGTCCGGAAACCATCCGCCGTTGGCAGCAAGGCCTGGAGTTGCATTCACTGTTCAGCAGGGGCACGACCCATATCAGCGTCGCCGATGCTGAAGGCAATATCGCCAGCCTGACCGCATCCAACGGCGAGGGTTGCTCCTATGTGCTACCGGGCAGCGGCATCATGCTCAACAACATGCTGGGTGAGGAAGACCTCAATCCGGGCGGCTTCAATCGCTGGAAGGAAGGCGTCAGGCTGGCCTCGATGATGTCGCCCGCGATCATCGAAACGGCAGATGGAACCCGCTTTGCCCTGGGGTCGGGGGGATCAAACCGTATTCGAAGCGCCATCACCCAGGTCATGGTCAACCTGCTGGATTTCGGCATGGCGCCAGAGCAGGCGGTCGCTGCGCCCCGCATTCACCTCGAAGGTGACATGTTGAGCCTTGAACCCGGATTTTCGCCCAGTGCGCTCGAAGCGCTCGAGGCGGCCGCGCCCCGGACGCATCACTGGCCTGAGAAAAACCTGTTTTTCGGTGGGGTGCATACTGTTTCGGTTAAACCAGGCGGCATTTTTGACGGTGCCGGCGACCCCCGTCGTGGCGGTGTCGTGGCTTTCGCCTGAAAATAAATACAAACAAACCTTTGCGTCATCACGTTAACCCTTGGTAAAATAAGCGGCTAAGTTTAATCCGCCTGAAAAAAGGGCGCCCAGAAAGAGTGAAGAATTTATGCCGAGTGTAAAAGTTCGCGATAACGAACCTTTTGAGTATGCACTGCGCCGCTTCAAGCGGTCTTGCGAGAAAGCCGGCGTGCTGGCTGAAACCCGCCGTCGTGAGTACTACGAAAAGCCTACCCAGGAACGCAAGCGCAAAGCGGCGGCCGCCGTCAAACGCAACATGCGCCGCCTGTCACGGGAAGTCGTTCGCCGCACCCGCCTGTACTGAATGTCCCTGAAGTCCCGCATCCAGGATGATGTCAAATCAGCCATGCGCGCGCACGAGCGCGAGCAACTGGCTGTGTTGCGCCTGGTCACGGCTGCGATCAAGCAGATAGAGGTCGACCAGCGCATCGAACTCAACGACGAGCAGGTACTGGCCGTGCTTGACAAGATGGTCAAGCAACGCCGCGAGTCACTGGAGCAGTATGAAAAAGCGGGCCGCGAGGATCTGGCGGCACAGGAGCGCTTCGAACTGGACCTGATCCAGGGTTATCTGCCCGATCCGCTGGGGGAAGCCGAACTGGCTGCACTGATCCAGTCAACGGTCGCTAAGGTCGGAGCTGAAACTATCCGTGATATGGGTTCGGTGATGAATGCCCTGCGACCTCAAGTGCAGGGCCGCGCCGACATGAAAGCGGTCAGCCAGGCCGTAAAGAATCAACTGACTTCCTGAATGGCGGGCCTGATCCCGGACTCGTTTATCGAAGAATTATTGGGTCGTGTCGATATCGTTGAAATCATCGAGCGACGTGTTCCCCTGAAAAGGGCCGGCCGCGAATTCCAGGCCTGTTGCCCGTTCCACGACGAAAAAACCCCCTCGTTTACCGTTAGTCCGCAAAAGCAGTTCTATCACTGCTTCGGCTGTGGCGCGCACGGTTCAGCCATCGGTTTCATGATGAATTTCGAAGGGCTGGAATTTGTCGATGCCGTCGAAGACCTGGCACATCAGGCCGGCCTCGAAGTGCCACGGGAAGCCAGGCGAACAGCCCGTCCGTCAGCCGACCTGTATGACCTGCTTGAAGCTGCCGCGGTTTTTTACCAGGATCAGCTCAAGTCCAGCGAAGAGGCGATCGACTATCTCAAGCAACGGGGTTTGTCCGGTGAAGTGGCGAAACAGTTTGGTATCGGTTTCGCGCCGTCCGGTTGGGACAAGCTCAGTGTTCACCTGGGCACTGATGACCAGCGAATGAGTCAGCTACGGCGAGCCGGCATGCTCAGCCAGGGTAAAAGTGGTGAATACGACAAGTTCCGCCATCGCATTATGTTCCCGATCCACGACCGGCGCGGCAGGGTCATCGGTTTTGGTGGCCGGGCGCTCGATGACGATGGGCCCAAATACCTGAACTCACCCGAGACCGAGCTGTTTCATAAAGGCAGGGAACTGTACGGGCTGTACCTGGCCAGAAAAAGCCAGGCGAAACTTGACCGAATCCTGGTCGTCGAAGGCTACATGGACGTGGTGGCGCTGGCCCAGTTCGGTTTTGGCAATAGCGTGGCTACGCTGGGTACGGCCACGACCGGCGACCAGGCTGAATTGCTGTTTCGAGCAGCTGATGAGGTGGTATTCTGCTTTGATGGCGACCGTGCGGGTAGAAAAGCAGCCTGGCGCGCACTGCAGGCGACCCTGCCTCGATTGAGGGAAGGCAGGCAGGCGCGATTCCTGTTTCTTCCGGAAGGCGAGGATCCGGACAGCATGGTCCGGCAATTGGGCGCGGAAGCATTTTCGTCCCAATTGGATGAGTCCCAGCCATTGTCCGACTTCTTTTTTGACCACTTTACGGCTGAAGTCGATATGAGTTCGCTCGATGGCCGTGCCAAGCTGGTCGAGTTGACACGGCCGTTGATTGACCAGATTCCGCCGGGCGTATTCCATGACATGATGCTGGAACGTCTCGAAACGCTTGCGCAACACCGTATCAGCAGGCTGGTGAGCAGGGCAGGTAAGGCCAGGCAGGCGTCAACGGCAGTCCGGCCCGTCCAGCAACGTACGCCCATGCGTATGGCGCTGGCGCACCTGGTTCAAAACCCGTCACTCGCGCTCAGCACGGGAAACCTGGAAGTTTTCGAAGATTGTGACGTGGCAGGCTTTGAAATCTTCCGTGAACTTGTTGACTTCTGTTCCAGAAGCCCCAATATGACAACCGCTCAGTTATTGGAACTGTGGCACGATCACTCTGCCCAGGCGCACCTCAATACACTGGCGACCTGGTCATTGCCTGGCGAAGAATCGCGGCTGGAACAGGAGTACAGGGACGCGGTTATCGGCCTCGAGTTGCAATGGACGGATGCGCAGATTAAACGGATGCCGAAGATCGTTGATTTGACGGCGGATGAAAGAAAGAAATTGCTCTCGTTGCAACAGCGGCGACAGGAGTTAATCGGCTCTTTACAGGGTGAAGCGCCGGATTAAGGGGCGGAAAAACGATACTTTCATGTAACGTTGTCGCCGTTTTGATGGTCATGAACTATAGTGAGTTGGCACCCAGAGAATTATGAACCAGAATCAGCAATCACAATTAAAGGAGCTCATTACCAAAGGTAAGGAGCAGGGCTTCCTCACGTATGCCCAGGTGAATGATCATCTGCCGGACGATATCGTCGATCCGGAGCAGATCGAAGATATCATCAACATGATCAACGACATGGGGATCTCGGTGCACGAAGTTGCGCCGGATTCCGATACCTTGATCCTGAATGACACGGCTACTACCGCCACCGAGGACGATACAGCCGCCGAGGAAGCTGCAGCAGCGCTGGCTGCCGTGGAAACCGAAATTGGCCGTACCACCGACCCGGTTCGTATGTATATGCGCGAAATGGGAACGGTGGAGCTGCTCACCCGTGAAGGTGAAATTGCCATCGCCAAGCGCATTGAAGATGGACTGCTGCAGGTTCATCATGCTCTGTCCCGCTTTCCTGGCACCTATGCGACCCTGCTGGTGCAGTACGCTAACTACAAGGACGGCCGGCAACGCCTGACCGAGTTGATGATTGATTTCATTGATCCGGAAGAACTGGCCAAGCAGGAAATTCCGAAACCGCCCAAACCCGCCAAGGTCAAGGCTGCGGAAGCGAATGACAAGGATGACAGCGAGGAGGATGAAGAAGAGGAAGAAGAGGATCAGGGTCCCACCGGGCCGGATCCCGAAGAGGTCGATGCCAAGTTCGAGCAAATGGCCAAGCTGTACAAGAAATTCCTGCAATTACAGGACAAACATGGACCGGGGCATGCGAGCACAACGAAGCTCATGGACGACATGGCTTACATATTCCTGCGCATCAAGTACCCGGCGAAGATGGTGGACCACCTGGTCGACCGGCTCCGTTTCGTGGTTTCACAGACCCGTGACCTGGAGCGTATGATCCTGCAGATGGCCGTGGCCCAGGCCAAGATGCCGAAGTCCATCTTCCTGAAATCATTCACCGAGAACGAAGCCAACCCGAAATGGCTGACCCCGATTCTCACGGGCAAGCAGAAGTGGGTGCCGGCCCTGAAAGAGTATGCTCCTGAAATCCGCCAGGTGCAGGAAAAACTGGGTCGCCTGGAAAAAGAGGCCCGGCTTACAATCGCGGATTTGAAAGACATCAACCGCACCATGTCCATCGGTGAGGCCAAGGCCCGCCGTGCGAAGAAGGAAATGGTCGAGGCCAACCTGCGGCTGGTGATCTCGATCGCCAAGAAATATACCAACCGCGGCTTGCAGTTCCTGGACCTGATCCAGGAAGGAAACATCGGCCTGATGAAGGCGGTCGATAAATTCGAATACCGTCGCGGTTACAAGTTTTCGACTTATGCAACCTGGTGGATCCGCCAGGCCATCACGCGCTCCATCGCTGACCAGGCCCGCACCATCCGAATTCCAGTGCACATGATCGAAACGATCAACAAGCTGAACCGTATCTCGCGCCAGATGTTGCAGGAAATGGGCCGCGAGCCCGTGCCTGAAGAGCTGGCCGAACGCATGGAAATGCCGGAAGACAAGGTGCGCAAGGTGCTGAAGATCGCCAAGGAGCCGATCTCCATGGAAACGCCGATTGGTGACGACGAAGATTCGCACCTGGGTGATTTCATCGAGGATGCGAACATCTCCTCACCGATTGATTCGGCCACCGGTTCCGGTCTGACGGGCACCGTGCAGGGTGTGCTGGCCGGACTGACGCCGCGCGAAGCCAAGGTGCTGCGCATGCGCTTCGGCATTGATATGAACACGGATCACACGCTGGAAGAAGTCGGCAAGCAGTTTGACGTGACCCGAGAGCGCATCCGCCAGATCGAGGCCAAGGCGCTCAGGAAGCTGCGTCACCCGACGCGTTCGGAGCAACTCAGGAGCTTCCTGGACCTGGATTAAAATGCGTCAACTGATTGAAGGGCGTCCCGCCCTCATCGTTATCGATATCCAGGCCGAGACTTTTTATGATCGGACCGACGAGGCCATTCCGACCATGCCGGGTTATCCGGAACGGATGACCCGAGCCCGCGTGGCGATAGACCAGGCTCGCGAACGTAGGATTCCGGTCATTTTCATCCAGGAAGTCCATCGTCCTGACGGCGTAGATTTTGGCCGCGAGCTTGATGGCAGTGAAGGCGTACATTGCCTCGAAAACAACCCCGGCACCGCGATAGCGGTCGAGGAAATGGGGTTTCTGCCAACCGATTACCTGGTAAGAAAGCGGCGTTACTCGGCTTTCTTCGGCACAGATTTTGAAATTCTCTTACGTGGGTTAAAAGTTGATACACTGCTGTTGTGCGGTGGTCTGACCGACGTGTGTGTTCACTACACTTTTGTTGACGGGCACCAGTCCGATTATTTCTGCCGCGTCATCGAAGATTGTGTTGCTGGCTCCAGCGAACTGGCGCATGAGGCGTCGCTTCGGGCTATGGAGTACCTCCAACAGGGGGCCCGCTGTTCACTGGAGAACGTATTGATGGCCATGGCGGCCTATATGCCGGAGCCGTATCAGGCGGACCAGGGGAGGAGCACATCAGAGTGATGCATGTACGTACTGCACAAGCTCAGGTAGAATGTCCGCCGCACAATTCAACACGATGGGCCCTTAGCTCAGCTGGTTAGAGCAGTCGACTCATAATCGATTGGTCGAAGGTTCAAGTCCTTCAGGGCCCACCATTTAACTAACTGAATAATAGAAATATTCTGGCTTTTATTTTCTAAGACTGCACTAACTCACTCAGTCATACTTTTAGTGATGTGATCATAAAGTCGCGTGGGTGTACATCGTCAAAGGTATACCGGCCGCGGGCAGCCATCCTTGTATTCGCTCAAGCTCATGTAGCGAATCGGACTCACTTCTTTTCTCTGACGAATATTTGGAAAAGTAAAGCCAAACCTTTCCGAGAAACGTGCATTTTAGCTTCCCGTGCGTGAATATTCACAAATCCGGCGAGTTGCGGTGTACCGCAACTACCAATGCATTATTATCACCGAACCGGAATTCAATTTGATGTATCTACTGCCGAAAAAATGCGCCATCCTGAGGGAACACAAATATTTCTGACGTGAATAGAGAAACTCTGATCCAGCTATACCACGACCACGAGGGCAAGGTATCGGACAAGTGGCAACGCTACCTGGAAGAATATGATCGCTTGTTTGCCGGTTACCGTAACAAGCCCGTACGGCTGTTGGAAATTGGCGTGCAAAACGGGGGA
>JAOUCS010000143.1 GCA_029859645.1 Lysobacterales bacterium
ATGCGCAGCTGCACCGTCACGCGGTAGCGCTGCCCGGGCACGATTGGCTCGGGATGTTCGTCACTGTCGCGGTGGGTCAGGTTTAGCATGCCCCAGCTGACCAGTACGGAGGAACCGTCTGGCGCGACATCGCACAGGCGCACGGCGACCAGTGCGTCGGGCTTGTCTGCGGCCAGTTCCAGGTCCACATCGGGCAGCCCGAGGATGGCCACCGGTTCTGTCACCGGAGCCGTATCGAAGACCAGACATTCTCCGTCCGATGAACGCTGATCGGGAGGGAATTCGCCCTCGTAACCGAAATTTCCCCACTCGCCGCTTTCGAAGCCATAGCCCAGCTGGCCGGTCAGGGCCAGCGTGGCCGGAGGGGCGGGCGAGTCCGCCAGCTCATGGGCCGCGCCGCTGCTGTTCAGGTAGAGCACCTGTTCATCGATATGGGGTGAAGGCCACGCCGGGTCGGCCACCCAGTGCCCCTTGCGGTCGGTGTAGTAAGTGGCGGGCGGCTCACTCTCCAGGATCCAGCTGCGCAACATGGGTTCGTCCATGATGCCGGTGTCCTTGCCTTTCAGCCAGTGGTCCCACCAGCGCAGGCTTTCCTGGGTGAAACCCATCGCCGGTCCGGGCACGCCTTCCTCCGGGTAATTGTGCGACCAGGCGCCGATCAGTCCCTTGCGCGGCACAGAAAGCCCGGCCAGGATGCGCGGGATCGAATTGTTGTAGGCGTCCCCCCAGCCGCCGACCGCGTAGACCGGTACCTGGATCGCATCGTAATCCTCCCGCACCGAGCCGTGCTTCCAGAATTCGTCCCGGGTCTGGTGCGCCAGCCAGTCTTCAACATAGGGCGGAGTCTTTTCCAGCCGCTCCAGCCAGTTTTCACGCCAGGCATCGCCCGCCCAGCGGGGGTCCGGCGGCTGGGCGTTGCAGCCGAGCATCACGGTCGCCCAGGACAGCATCTGCGAAGCCAGCACGCAGCCGCCCATGTAGTGCACATCGTCGTGATAACGGTCGTCGGTAAAACCGATCGTGATCAGCGCCTTCAATTCCGGCGGGCGGCGCGAAGCCACCTGCAGGCTGTTGAAGCCACCCCAGGATTTGCCGAACATGCCCAGGCTGCCATTGCACCAGGGTTGAGCGGCAATCCAGGCCATCACTTCCAGGCAGTCGTCCTGTTCCTGCTTCAGATACTCGCCGTAAAGGATACCGTCCGATTCCCCGGCGCCACGCAGGTCCACTCGCACGCAGGCGTAACCGTGGCCTGCCAGGTAAGGATGCCTGATGGCGTCGCGGACGGCCGTGCCGTCGTTCTTTCGATAGGGGATGTACTCGAGCAGCGCGGGGAAAGGCTCGTCGTCCGCCTCGACCGGCAGCCAAATACGCGCAGCCAGCCGGGTGCCGTCCGATAACGGAATCCAGGTGTGTTCTATTTCCCGCGTGGCGTAAGGAAAGTCGGTCTTGATGCGCTGCATGGGCGGTTACCTTTTGACTTGCTCCTGTGTCTCATCAATAGTAGATGATAATGAGCCGGAAAGAACCTCAGATTTGGCCGGGCATCTCCCGCCGGACATTCATCCAGAAATCCTCCCTCGTGCTGACGGGCCTGGCCGTGACCGGGGTTCCGGAGATCAGCTGGGCTGTTCACGGCGATACCCTGCATGTGCGCAACTACCAGGACCTCACCTCCCTGGATTCGGTCAGTTCCCTGTCTGCGGCCGAAGGCATCATTTCCGCCGCGATCAACCAGAATCTGCTGCGGTTCAAGCCTGATGGGACCTGGGATACTCAACTCGACGCCGCCGAGTCCTTTGAGCAGATTGACGAAACGCATTACGCCTTTCGCCTGAAAAAGGGCCAGTTGTTCAGCAACGGATATGGCGAGATGACCGCCGATGACGTGAAGTTCTCTTTCGAGCGCATGGTCGACCCGGCGATGAACGCCCTGAACCGGCCTGACATGGGTCCGTTGAGCCACGTCGATGTACATGACCGCTATTCCGGCACTTTTGTTCTCGACACCCCTTACGCGGCGTTCATCCCGGTGGCCGTGGCCGGTCCCAGCGGTGAGATCCTTTCGCGTAAAGCGGTAACCGCCGTTGGTGGCCGTTTCACTACCGAACCGCCCTGCAGTTCCGGGCCCTACCTGTTCAAGAGCTGGCAGGCGCAGCGCAAAACGGTGCTGGTGAGGAACCCGCAGTGGACCGGCCGCAAGCCGGACTTCGAGGAAATTCACGTGTACGCCATGCCGGACCCCAAGACCGCGGAAATGGCCTTCGAGGCCGGTGAACTGGATTGCGCCTGGATATCCGTTGAAACGGTCGAGCCGTTCAAGCAGAACATGCCGGACAACAGCTCGATACGCGTGCTGCCTTCCGGCCGAAACTACTGGCTGGGCATGAACCAGGAGAACCCGGCGCTCACCGATATCCGCGTCCGGCAGGCAATCCAGTACGCCGTTGAC
This sequence comes from Lysobacterales bacterium, assembly GCA_029859645.1. Taxonomy (GTDB): domain Bacteria; phylum Pseudomonadota; class Gammaproteobacteria; order Xanthomonadales; family SZUA-36; genus JAHEFT01. Next base: position 2,453 of record JAOUCS010000143.1, read on the forward strand.
GTCGAAGCGGTGGTGGAAGCCGCCTGGTTCGGCCTTGCGAAAGTCTCAAATGGCCCGATACCCGAGGGCATGGTCGGGCACCGCGACAGCGCGCTGATTCCACCGAAGGGCGACCCGGAGAAAGCCCGGCAGTTGTTGAGCGAGGCAGGAGTGGAACTGCCTCTGCGCCTGCGGATGGATGTCAACAGTGATTCACTTGAATTGACCGCGGTGCAGGTAATGGAATGGTCCCTCCGAAAAGTGGGTATCGAAGTGGACATCCGCCCACAGGACAACAGCACTTTCCTGACCATTGGCCGGGAGGATCTGGGTGACCAGTGGCGGGATGTACAGCTGTTCATGCAAAGTTTTACCGGCCTGGCGGACCCCTATTACTCCCTGACCTGGTTCACCTCGGCCCAGTTGGGGATCTGGAACTGGGAGCGTTTCAGTAGCGAGGAATTCGACCGGCTCAGCGACCAGGCGCTGGCCACTACTGATCCTGCCGCGCGCAGCCGAATGTACCGCCGTATGCAGGACCTGATGGAAGAGTCCGGTTGCTACCGCTTCATTACCAACAGCGTAATGCCGCAAATCTACCGAAACACCATCAAGCCGGCATTCCGCGCCGACGGTTACACGATGTTGCGGGAAATACGCCGCCCAGGTTCCGGCAGCTGATGCTCAGGTTCATCGTCCGGCGCGGCCTGCTATCCCTGCTGATCCTGTTCCTGGCGGTCAGCCTGATGTTCGGCATGATCCACATGGTGCCCGGCGACCCGGCCACGGTCATGCTGGGGCCGAAGGCCACGCCGGAAATGAAAGCCGAGTTTTCCCGGCGCCTGGGGCTCGATCAGCCGCTTGCGGTGCAACTGGGCCGGTTTTATGCCGGGCTGGCCCGCGGTGACCTGGGAGAGGATCCGTTTACCAATCGCGAAGTGACCGTCATTGTCTGGGAACAACTGCCCTACACGCTGGTGCTGGTGCTGGTGGCTATAGGAGGGGCCAGCCTGCTCGGTATTCCGCTGGGGTGCTTCTCTGCGATTCGCCGCAATTCCCTGCTCGACCGGCTGACCGCCGTGATGTCGGTGGCGTTCATCGCCATCCCGTCTTTCGTGGTGGCGCTGTACCTGTTGCTTTGGCTGGCTGTTAAATGGCGCTGGTTCCCGGCGATGGGCGCCGGCGAATCCGGCAACCTGGCGGACCAGGCGCATCACCTGGTGCTGCCGGCGATTGCATTGGGCCTGGGCTGGGTGGGTTATATCGCTCGCATGGTGCGGGCATCCATGCTGGAGGTGATGGAGGAAAACCATATCCGCACCGCGCGCGCTTTCGGCCTGCCGGAACGTACCGTGATCGTGCACTACGCGCTTCGCATTGCCATGCTGCCCACCGTGACCATCCTGGGCATGGGCATCGGCACCATGCTGTCGGGAGCCCTGTTCGCCGAGATCGTGTTTTCACGTCCCGGTATCGGCAAGTTGTTGTACGAGGCGGTTCTGACCCGCAATTATCCCATCGTGATGGGCTCGGTGCTGGTTACCACGGGGTTCTTCGTGCTCAGCACGCTGGCTTCGGACATCATCAACGCGATGCTGGACCCTCGCTTGCGTGAACGGCAGGGGAGCGGTGAATGAGCAAACCCCGCGGACTCATTGCCCACACCTGGTCCGGCCTGAAGAAGGACCCGCTGGGCATGGCCGGATTCGTTCTGGTCAGTTTCATTTTGCTTTTGACCATTCTCGCCCCATGGTTGGCGCCATACGACCCCCTCGATGTGAATGTACACAATCGCCTGAGCGGACCTTCCGCCGCTCACTGGCTGGGAACGGATCAGTTGGGCAGGGACATCCTGTCACGCGTCCTTTACGGCGGACAGGTTGCATTGAAAGTTTCACTGGTCGCCATTTCGGTCGCCATGGCCATCGGATTGCTGCTGGGCATGCTGGCCGGGCTCGGGCCGCGCTGGCTTGACCGTGTGCTGGTCATTGGATTCGATACCGTGCGATCCTTTCCCACCATCATGTTTGCGCTGGCCATTGTTGCGCTGACCGGCCCCTCGCTGAACACAGTGATCGGGGTCATCATCATCACCTCGATACCCGTTTATGCACGCGTGGTGCGCACCCAGACCCGCGCCTTGCGACAGCGCGACTTTATCCTGGCCGAACGGGCCATGGGCGCATCGACCGGCCGCATTCTGCGTGATCACGTGCTGCCCAATATTGCCGCGCCGCTGTTCATCCTGGCCTCGATGGATGTTCCGGCGGTGGTCGGCATGGAAGCTGGGCTGAGCTTCCTGGGCCTGGGCGTCAGCCCGCCCACTCCCAGCTGGGGCAGCATTCTGAATGACGGTTATTCCTATCTCCGGAATTCACCCTGGCCGATCATTGCCGGAGGCATACCGCTGATCGCGGTCACTCTCGGATTCACCTTCTTCGGTGAATCGCTGAGGGATATCTTCGATCCCAAACTGCGGGGTAAAGACAGATGACCGCACCGGTACTGGACATCCGGGGCTTGTCGATCTCGTATGGCACGGAAGCGGGGGCGCTCAAGGCCCTGCGGGATGTGGACCTGGAAGTGGGAGAGGGAAGCATCATCGGCATCGTCGGGGAGAGCGGTTGCGGCAAATCGACGCTGATATCCGCAATTATCCGGTTGCTGGCGCCGAACGCACAGATCGTGCAGGGCGCGGTGAATTTCAAGGGCAGGGACCTGCTGGGCCTGTCCAGCGAACAGATGAGAGCGCTGCGCGGCGATGAAATCTCCATGGTGTTCCAGGATCCCATGACCAGCCTGAACCCAACGCTGACCATTGGCCGCCAGATGTCGGATGTGCAGCATCGCAGCACGGTCAGTCGTTCGGAAAAGAACGCATGCTCGGTGATGATGCTCGAGCGGGTCGGCATTCCCGACCCCGAGGCCCAGTTGAAACGCTATCCCCACCACCTTTCCGGTGGCATGCGTCAGCGGGTGGCTATAGCGATGGCGCTAATGGCCGAGCCGTCGCTGCTTATTGCCGATGAACCCACCACTGCGCTGGACGCGACGCTGGAAGTACAGATCATTCACCGGCTGAAGGAGCTGCAGCGGGAGTTCGGCTGTTCCATCCTTTTCATTTCCCACCACCTGGGCGTGATCGCCGAGCTGTGCGAAGAGGTGATCGTCATGTATGCCGGCGAGGTAGTAGAGAGTGGCCCCCTGCGCGAAGTGTTCATCGATCCCAAGCATCCGTATACACGAAAGCTGCTGGAATGTGATCCCGCCCGGATTGCCGAGCCCACCCGGGAACTGCCAGTCATCGAGGGCAGCCTGCCCAACCTGGTGAACCTGCCGGATGGCTGTATTTTCAAGGACAGATGTTCGAAAGCTGAGGCTCGCTGCGGCATCGAGCCGCCGAAAATGTCCGGCGACGGTCACCGGGCGGCCTGTCACCTGCTTGATCACTTCCAGGAAACTTCGCCATGAGCGCCCTGCTGTCGGTCAACGACCTGCGCGTGCGCTACCCGGTGCGCGGCGGCTTCGTGGACGTGGTGCACGGTGTATCGCTGGACATCAAGCGCGGTGAAACCACGGCTATCGTTGGCGAAAGCGGCTCGGGTAAAACCACGCTGGCCATGGCCCTGTGCGGGCTGGCGCCGGTGTACGGCGGTGAAGTCCGCTTCGAGGGTGAGTTGCTGCAACGGGACCGGAAAAACCGGCTGAACCCAGATCGCAAGCGAGTGGCGCTGATGTTCCAGGACCCGGTGGGTTCGCTGAATCCCAGGATGACGGTCAGGAAAGCGCTGGCCGAGCCTTTCCGGATACACAAGGTCGAATCGGCCGACCCGGACCGCGAAGCATTAGGCCTGCTGGACAAGGTCGGGCTGGGCGAAGACTTTGCCGACCGCTACCCGCACCAGCTCAGCGGCGGCCAGGCCAGGCGGGTGGGTGTCGCCCGTGCCCTGGCGCTGCGCCCTCACCTGTTGATCGCCGATGAGCCCACGGCCGGGCTGGATGTGTCTGTCCAGGGTGAAGTGCTCAACCTGCTGTCGCAATTGCAGCAGGAAATGGGCCTGGGCATCCTGGTGATTACCCACAACCTGAACATCGTGCGCCACGTGGCGGACCGGATGGCCATCATGTACCTGGGGCGCTTCATCGAGCAGGGTGATTCACAACAGATCTTCAGCCAGCCGCGGCATCCGTACACTGCAGCGTTGCTGGCGGCAAATCCCAGCCCCGACCCGGACGCGCAGCCCGGAGAAATTGAATTGAAAGGTGACGTACCGAGCCTGCTGCAAAGACCCCCGGGCTGCGAATTCCATACGCGTTGCCCGGGGGTGAGGGAGAAATGCCGGGGTTTATTCCCGGAAGTGTCCATTGATGGTGAACACCGGCAATATCACTGTTTTTACCCGCTCGACAACTGACTCTCTCTCGCACCGCAGTCGCATTTCACCGAATATTGCCGCATGGGCAAGTCTTACTGGTGCTATGGCGTTATGGTTCGAATAGCCGCCACAGGAGTCGCCAGCTCAACAAAGCGCGGGTTGTCACGTAGAAAATCCCAGTCGGGGTCGTAGTACAGTTCCCACGGGGTGATCCGGAACGCACTGGATGTTCGCAGCGAGAGAGCCAGGTCATCGAGTGCGCCTTCCTGGTCGCCGGCCAGCCCCTTGACCAAGGCCACGCCATACACCAGCCAACCGTGCAACATGGCGTCTTTTTCATAAGGGTTATTCCGCAGCAGGCTAGTGGCCAGCTCCAGCGCCTCTTCGGTCCGGCCCAGGCGCGCCAGGGACCAGGCAACCTGCATGCCGCCATAAGTCTGCACCTGTAACGATGAGTTCATCACTTCATCCAGCCTGCCGGCGACGAGCTCGTAGTGGAAGTTTGCCTTTTCCAGGTCACCTTTAAGCCGGTACGCGCCGGCCAGTTCGTAATCACGGTTGGTCTGGAACACGGGGTCGATTTTGTTGGATGTCCAGATCGCGTTGTTCAGTACTTCGAGGGCCTTGTCCGGCTGGCGCTGCAGGTAGTAAACACGGGCGCTGTAGGTGATGTAGTCCGTGGAGTCGGTCAGGTTCATCTTCTCGAAGACCTGCTCAATCGGCTTCAGGTCACCGGTCAGGTTCAGGATCGCAATGGCCCTGGTGACCTGCATATCCAGGTCATCCGGGTCGGCATCCGCCAGCGGTACCGTGTTGTCGACGATGTCCTGCCAGCGGCCGTCTGCCGTCATGGTCTCAACCATGATGGAATGATAGAAACGGTTTGCCGGATCGATTTCCAGTGCTTTCTGGAAACTGGCGATTGACTCCTCCCAGCGACCCAGCCGTCTCAGGCTCAGGCCGCGGTCTCCCCACAGGTCCACGTCGCCCGGTGCATTTTCAAGGGCCTGTTCAACCAGGGCCAGGGAAGTCCTGTAGTCGTTTTTCACCCGGTAGTGGAAATTGGCCGAAGCGCGCAACGCCGACGGCGAGTTGGGATTCAACTCCAGTGCCCGGTCGATCGTGGCCCGGTACTTTTCGATGAACGCCTGGTCGGTGTGTGAACCCCGCCAGAAAAGCTGGCCATAGATGTTCGCCAGCATCGCTTGTGCCTCTGCGTATTCAGGGTCCAGCTCAATGGCTTTTTCAAGCCAGGGCAAGGCAGCGGTTTCCTGTGAACGGGAATAGTTGGCGCTGTAAAAAATCTCGCGTGCCCGCAGGTAGGCTTCATAAGCAACCAGGTTTTCCGTCGGTTTCTCGGAAAGCAGCATCTCCTCTTCCGGTGTCAGCTCGACCGCGATCGCCTTCACGATCTTGCGGGCGATTTCCGACTGGATGTCGAAGATGTTCTCGGCGGTCAGTTCGCGGTCGAAGGTCTCCGCCCACAAATGCTTGTCGGTGGTCACGTCGATCAGCTGCG
>JAOUCS010000239.1 GCA_029859645.1 Lysobacterales bacterium
TTTTTAGTGTCAAAGCGATTAAGCGGATTTGCAAACGCCGGACGGAGAGCGAAGAAGCGAGTAGCTGTCGAGAAGAAGCGCAAAGCCCAAGGTCTGCCTCATGTAGTGGAGTATTTCCACCAGGTGGACGATCCCTACTCGCACCTGATGGCACAGGTAGTCGCGCAGTTTGCCGAGAGTTATGACATTGAAGTTGTGCCGCATCTTATCCGCGCAACCGGCGGCCGCAGCCAGCCTGAGGAAGAAAAGCTGGCAGTTTGGGCACGCCGTGACTGTGGATTGATAGCGCCGCATTATGGCTTGAGCTTTCCCGATAATGCTGGGGTGGTGCCTGAGCCTGAATTGCAGCAGGCGGCTAATCGAGCGCTTACAAAGCTTGGCGCAAAAGATTTTCTAAATCAGGTTGAAGGTATTAGCACCAGCTTATGGTCAGATGGCTCTATCGATGCTGGTCAGGTGACTGTGGAGGAAGCTGAAGCGGCTCTCAAGGCAGGGTCTGCGCGCCTGGCAGAATTGGATCATTATTCAGGCGCGATGCTCTACTATGCTGGCGAGTGGTACTGGGGCGTTGACCGACTGTTTCACCTGGAGGAGCGCCTGCGTGAATTGGGTGTGTGTAAAGAGCCGGGTCAGCCCTATATTGCACCCCGGCCTGAACTGGACGTTAGGGGGGTTGATGCCAGCGGATTGCAATTGCATTTCTTCCCCTCTCTGAACAGCCCCTATACCGCAATCATTTATGACAACACAATCGAGCTCAGTCGGGCCTGCAAGATAAACCTTCACCACAAACCTGTTCTGCCGATGGTAATGCGGGGCGTCCCTGCCACCCCGGACAAGGTTGCCTATATCTTCTTTGATGTAAAGCGCGAGAGTGAATTTCTGGGTGTGCCTTTTGGAAACACGGTAATAACGATTGGCGAGCCTACCCGGCAGTCCTACTCACTAATGCCCTGGGCCAAGTCGCTCGGTAAAGATGTAGAGCTCCTCAGCACCTTATTGCGCTATGCCTTCGCAGAAGGCATAGCGTTACACAGAAAGAAGAATATCAAACGAGCGGTAGAAGAGGTGGGGCTGGACTGGACGGAGGCCCTGAAGCACCTTGGCGGTGAAGATTGGAAGCCGTTCATAGAAAAACACCAGGATGAAATGGTGGAGGGCATGGGCCTTTGGGGTGTGCCTTCCTACCGGCTTTGTGGTCCCGACGGTGAGCCTGATCTGGAAGTTTGGGGGCAGGATCGTCTGTGGCTAGTGGCAGCAGAGATTCGACGTCGCGCCTTGCTTTAGTGTTTCTCCAACCTGATTCCTTATATTAGTGTTTTTCCAACCACTGGATTTATGATGACTGATTTGAGACTTGTAGGCAGCTCGGTATCGCCCTATACACGTAAAGTGCGCGCGCTTTTACGTTATCGGCGCATTCCTTTTCAATTCGTTAGGAAGGGGGGGCGAGAGTCAGAAGATCTTCCACCTGCACCGCTGCCACTGATTCCCTATGTCATATTGCCAGATCAAAGCGGTGAATTGACAGACGCTGTGGGCGACACAACGCCTATTATCAATCGCCTCGAGGATGACTATACGGCGCGCGCTGTGCGGCCAAAGGATCCGGCACTGGCCGTGATCGATGCATTGCTGGAAGAGTTCGGTGATGAGTGGTTGTCTAAATGTATGTTCCATTTTCGTTGGTCAAAACCAGCGGACACACAGACCTCGTCGTCCTATCTGGCCTATGCCATGAACATGACGGCGACACCCGAGCAGGGAGAGGCGATTGCCAGGATGTTTGCGCAGCGGCAGATTTCCCGGATTGGCGTGGTGGGGTCGAATGAAACAACCGGCCCTCTCATCGAAGAAAGCTGGGAACGCTATCTGGAAGTGTTTGATCGTCACCTGCAAAACCAGCCGTTTCTTTTAGGTAATCGTCCCGGTGCAGGCGATTACGGCTGCTTTGGTCAGATGACCATGCTTGTGTTGACCGACCCTACGCCTCAAGCGGTTTCTCGTCGTATCTCACCCCGTGCTTTTGCATGGACAGAAGCCATGGAGGACCATTCCGGGTTGGAGGTCGATGACTCTGATTGGATTGACCTGGATGCCCCACCAGAGACACTCAATGACTTGCTGTGTGAAGTTGGACGATTGTTTGTGCCGTTCATGCTCGAAAATGCGCAGGCTGCGGCACGAGGCGATAAAATGCTCGAATGTGAGTTGGATGGAAGTCCCTGGGTGCAAGAGACCTTCGTCTATCAGGCCAAATGCTTAAAGTGGTTGAAACAGCGCTACGATAATCTTGGTGAAAACGACAAAGCGCGTCTCGATAATGTTTTGTCTGGAACGGGGTGTGAAGCGTTGTTTGCAGAATAATAAGCAGGTTAACGGGTTTTCGAAACCGAACTCCGAGTTGGGGCCGAACCCTCTTGGTCAGGTCGC
>JAOUCS010000144.1 GCA_029859645.1 Lysobacterales bacterium
TTGGTAGATGATGGAATGAAAGGCAATTCTGCTCCAGCAGTTCCACCCTGATCCGTTCGCGCCGGACAAAGTGTTAACCATGTGTCCGGAATAAGGTGTAAACCATGTGATCGGAATACACCCTGAAAGAAATGGTGGGTCGTGTAGGATTCGAACCTACGACCATCGGATTAAAAGTTTGAGCTGGAGATTCTAGTTCTTAATTAAGTCAGTCACTTGCGGTGTTTGTCCAACACCAAAACATCAGTAAAACACAGTAAAACTCAGCCAAATACTGGTTGGGTGGTCACAAAATGGGCACAACACTTGAGCTCATCGACCTCTCACTTACTAGCTGGCGAACAACTAATTTGGCCAGACTATACTCGCCTAGCAGTACTTGTCAGCTTGTTCTTTTGCGAGGTGTGAAAAAACCGACACCCCTTTTCAGAGGGGTCGGCTATGTTGTTTACCAATTAAGTAGATCGTTCTCTAATATCAGAACCAACCACACCGTACGTTAAAAATGTTGATTGTGGCAATACCAGAATACCCTAACGCAGCATTAGTAGCTCCAATGAAAATACCTTGGGATGGCGTTGACCAATCAGCGCTCTCACCGTCGCAATTTTCATTGCCTTCATTACACGGAAAATAGTCTTGAGTATCAACATTCAGAGATTTCCAACCTGTGATGTCTGTCCATCCCATAAGAAATTTAAACTCCCACATTCGATAAGCTACCGTATGGCCCTCGGAGGCTTGCATCTCGAATCGATATCTGGGAACTTCCTCTCCCTCCTCTGTATATGCCGGGCCATCAAAATATTCAACTCCGCAGCTGTCAGGTCCATTGTAAACTGCGTTTTTGCAAGCTCTGGTACCTAGATCGTCTTCTAAACAATTATAGCCCTCGATCTGACTTGTATATGGCATGTCCTCGCCACACCCCCTGTATGAACCTCCGGTATAGTCTCCGCTATTGTCTCCGACTAACGCGCCCCAGCCATATAGGGCATCTGTGAACCAGAGGGGTAACGCCATGTGACTTCCGATTGCCCTGTAATCTTCAGTGTAGAAATCGAAACTCATCCACTGCGTGTTAGCGTCGACTGGTTTAGAAGTGTCCAGAGCTGACTCACCACCTATTACAGTGTCGTCATCAATAATAGTGATGGTCCATGATTCCGGTATCGGGCAAGTCAATGCCTCCAAATTGGTGGGACCAGAGGGGGACTGTTGATCATCTGGTGAAGTGTCTTCATCATCCAGATAGATGATATGCCTGATAGCGCTTGCTCTATTCAACACCGCTAAGGGGATGATTTTCTCGGTAACTTCATAACCCCCAGACTCTCTTTTCCTGATCTGTTTCGACACTACATTTCCATTTTCATCCCTACGCACATAGATAGGTGGGGGGGAGAAAATAACACTAGGAGGTTGCTCGTATGTTTCCCAAGGCGGAACGTTGTCCAAGAACTTCGGGGGCGCCTTATCTTTCTTGTCCTTGTCCTTATCACTTTCTTGCGTTGCCATTGTGGATGTGCTTGCTAAAGACAACATGACTGCTATAAAAAATACTATATGAAATATCCTGTTCATAGTTGTACTCCTTTACATGTTGATGACATATTTCACCCGATTTCTCATCTTCCATGAGGAAATCGCCAGATCAGCATATCATCAAATCCTCGACGGCTCTGTTACCGTTCAGCGACGATTCAGTTACAGACGATTACTATCTGGACAATCTTCACTTGAACCACTTTTGACATACAAGGTCAATAGATTGGCCGGAAATGTCATGAGTATGTTGGATTGGTGATTCAAAATGCTCACATCCGACACGCCAGATATTTCAGGAAGGTAACAATATGAGAAGCATTAAGCTTTTGGTAGCCATTACAGGTCTGTTCTTGTCTTCTGTTGCTCTTGCCGGGCAATGGAAGCCACTTTGTATTGAAGGGGGGGTGTGTAATCTCGGTTCTCCTAGCATAGGTGTAGGTCCGCTGCTCACCAGCCAAGGCTTTTTGCTGAATTACAAAGTGATCGACTACTCAAGTAGCACATTTGTTAACAAACTAATTCTTTCAACACCAGAAGGCTTAACGGGACCTAGTTCATTCAAGGGGGGGGCTAGCGATCTCAGTTCCATTGAGCTTCCTGATGGTAAGAAGTTCTCCTTCAACAGGTATGGGCTCTGGTCTTGGTACGAACTTGACGATGAGCTCATCTACACAAACTACAGTGGCAACGATACTCTCAATTCAAGAATGAAGGCGGAAACAGGACCCCCAGTCATTATTGACGGCACTGTTTACATTGGAAACACATACTTTTCAACGGTCATATATTACAGTGACGATAATGGTGTGACCTGGAATCAACGACAAACAGGGTTTGCAATTGGCGCTGACCGACTTAACTTGTTGAAGAATCCGGAGGGTACGAATTTATGGGCGATAAAATCCGAGCGATTTGAAGAACCGGGAAGCCTCTGGGAGTCGCCTGATCGAGGTGAATCCTGGGCACGAGTCGACGATGGATCATTCCCTGCTTTTACAATGCGCGTGGTGCACGATCCGAGAAACCTCGACCGCTCCTACGCTCTGACCAATCACGGCCTGTATCTAAGCCTGGATCGAGGTGTCAGCTGGCAGGAAACGGAGTTTATCGAAGCGATTCATAGCCTGCTGTTCATAGAACGTGGTACCGGTCACTCCAGGTTGGTGGTCATTGGTACCGATACGGGCGTGCGGATGAGCACTGATGAGATGGTTAGCTGGACCGATATCAGCAGCGGATTGCTGGCACAGCAGCATTCGGTGGTTTATGGTGATGGTCAATTGATCGCGACCAGCTCATCCGGCTACTACAGCTGCGAATTGATGGACTGCTTCGGAGCCGCACAAGCCATACTGCCAGAGGAAGATCGCGGCCTGGTCGATGTGGTCGAGTTTTATCATCCGGATCTGGATCACTACTTCATCACTGCAACACAAGAAGAGGCGAATGCCATTGATCAAGGTGTGGCCGGCCCAGGCTGGGTTCGGACCGGAGAGCAGTTTAATGCCTGGAGTCTTGGTGGGAGTAGTGATCGTGATCGACGCCAATTGGCTGATGTGTGTCGGTTTTACGGGTCCCTGAAGCTGGGCCCCAACAGCCACTTTTATTCCGCAGCGTCATCGGAATGCAAGTTCCTGATGGACCTGCAGGATTTGATCCCGGACGACAAGCCACGCTGGAACTTCGAAGGTTACGCTTTTACCGTCCCGCCTGTCGCCCCGAGCGGGCCCCCTTGTCCCGAGGACGCGATACCTGTCTATCGAGCCTACAACAACGGCTTCGCCCTTGGCATCGACAGCAATCACCGCTATATGACCGATCCCGACCTAGTGGACGAAATGGTTGAGGAAGGATGGATTGATGAGGGGATTGCGTTTTGTTCGCCGGTTAACTAAATGGCGAAATAGACCTAAACGCTGAAATATTGATCGTCACACTCTCCACCATGACACCCCAGTAAGTGGATTGCTTGGATGAGGGGTAACCTTTGGGCCAGCGCCTGGAGAAACATTCATGTTGTTCCAGTGTTCGCTTGGGGAGATCAGCTCAATTTTGGCACGAGAACTTAGGTTCATCAAAAAATCTCTATCGTAGCTGAGCAATTTATTTGCACCCAAGATTTCCGCTTCAGCCAGTATTAGACAATCGTTCCGGCCTGGATGAAATCTGAGAAGCTCTTGAGTTCTGATTTCCGCTTCGTACCTTTGTTCAGGCAAATAAAACGACACGGTTCCGAAATGCACAGAGTGCCAGCTTTCATGGAGGTCTTGACGGCGTTGGTCTGAAATTCGCCGCCACTCTTTTTCAACTGTGGGTGTGATGAAATGCCGAGCGCCGCTGTAAAGGAAACTTCTGAACAATGCTACTTTTTCTCCGGCCAATCTGTCCGTAGGTTCTTGGACCGACTGTAATGCGGAGATCAAGTAAGTAAAGCACTGCGAATCCAATGCGAAATTTTGTGAATGACCCATTTAGGTAAATCAAACATTTCTACTGAGATTAAGTACAGATAATATCCCCTATTGCATATTCACCGTGCACTCACTCAAATTGGATTGATCAGCTGTGACTAAAAAGAAACTCACGAATAAATCAAAAACCTTTATTGGAGAAGTAAAGGATGTTATCCGTACCACCCAGGCTGACAAAAAGGAGATTGATGAGGAAATCGCCAAGGGAAACAAAGAGCTGTTGGCCTTTCTGCAAAGGGTGGAGCCATGGGCATGGCTTTACTCATTGTCACATGAAATGATCCTCGTTTTGTTCTTAGAAACCATTGGAGAGCGGGAAAGAATGGTGGAGCTGGCAGAAGTTGAAGACAAGGAAGAGGCAAGAATGGAATTCTTCAGCAACCTGACTAATCGGGCAAAGAACGAAGAATTGTACGATGAATTTGGAGAGCTGGAGCCAGATGAACAGGGCGTAATTATGGCGGTCTTTCTCGCCTTGATGGGGAATATGGAAGGACTGAAACGATACAGTCTAACGGTAAGTGAAATGGTTTCCCGCGCAACTGATGATCATGAATTTCTCTTCAAGGCCGTGGCCGTGGATCGAAGCGTTGTTTCCAACCCAATAGTAGCAAAGGAGATCGGCATGGCGTCGATTTGTCAGGATGAGGCATTTATGAATCTCCTGGCCAAATCGATCACCAGAACAAAACCAATCCACAGGGCAAAACTGGATGAAACAAGATTTATGTTGGAGATCATCGACGAGGTTCAAGGTCTGGATATGCTGTCAAATGAGCATATTGCTGAATATTTGCAAAATGAACTTGGCGTGTATCCGAGTGATGGAAAAGACCCGGAATCCGCTTTGAAGAAACTACTTCAGAGGAGAAAATTAATAAAGGGGACATGAAATCGCGTTTTCATGTCCTCGTTTTTGGTCGGTGAGGGGTATAAATAGTTAGACCATCTTTTAACTAATGGAGAAAAAAGATGGTTAACGAAATCAAATCTGATTGTAGTAATGACAGCCTGGTAGAGGCAGAGACGCGGACGCAGGCAGATGCCGCGCGCGGCCTGCCAGCCATAGGTGCGCAACCCAGTAACACAGCACCTTTAAACAGCATAGATAACGATTCACAGATTCTCAGGGTGGGAGTGGATAGTCTCTATCTCTCCTATTCGGGAAGTCTCTTCAAGCACTTCGATACTCGGTTGATTGAGCTAAAGCAATTGGCTCAATCATCCGAAATCGAAGAGCAGGCACAAGCGATCTGCAATATCCAGGACAGTCAATTCAAAGTGTCTCCAAGAGGCGCTGCCAGATTTCCCTACATCCTGTCTGATGGTATGTACAACGTCCGTTTTTCAAGTAAGGATTCAGAGAAAATGCCTCTCGCTGCTGTTCAGCTGAAGAGTCGTGGATTAACTGAATCAGGAATGGGACCAGCTGTTGATTACCTCGGCACAATCATTCGCGACCTGGGCCAGGTGAAGGAAACCAAAGTAAGCCGGATCGACTTGTGCTGTGATTTCACTTCGAATATTCCGTTTGGTTCAAGCGATGATATCGCCTGGACAAGCAGATCAAACAAGCGCAACTGCTACACCGAAGGTGGCAAGTTTACTGGTTATGTATTTGGGCAAGGCAGCCCGATGTCGGCACGCATCTACGATAAAACGCGTCAAATCAGAAAATCAAAGCAGTTTTACCTGCGGGACCTCTGGTTTATAGAGGGTTGGGACTTGAAGCAGACTGTTTGGCGACTTGAGTTCCAAATCAAGCGCCAGGTACTGGTCCAGCTGGGAATCGATAGTTACCACGACATCAGTAGTCGCCTGGATGCGCTATGGCAATATGCCACACACAATTGGTTGCGGTTGGTGTGTCCGGGCATAGACAAGACAAAGTCACGCTGGCCCAATCACCCTTTCTGGGACCAGATTCAAAATGTGGATTTTGGCACGGATCATACGGTCCCACTTTCCCGTCAGCACTTTAGAAGGGAACCACTGGACAAGTACTTTTTTGTCAATGGCCTGGCTCCCATCACTTCATACATGGCTGCCAAAGGTATCAAGACGTTCGAAGAAGCCGGCCCGAGGTTTCTCAAAGATGCTGAGAAATACCATGCAAGTCGAGCCGTGCTTTCGGATGAAGATATAGAGACCTACTGTCAAAAGCGGGCAGCCATCAAGGCCAGGGATTACAGCACCCGGTTTCCCTACACCGAAGTTACCAATGAATCTGACTCTTCCAGGGACAAGGCGAAATGAGCTATGCGGACACTTGGACTCAAACAGGCCGCAGCCTTCCTGAAAATGTCCCCTGGACTGCTGCAAGCCAAGGCCAAATCCGGCGATATACCCGGCGCCAAACCCGGCAAACGATGGGTTTTCCTGGAAGACGATCTTGCCGCCTACATTCGTTCGCTTTATTCTGCCCGTGGGCAAGCACCGCAAAGTGGCTCCAGAAATAGGAGATCACTATGGGAATACGAAAACGCGGTGATACCTGGCACGTCGATGTCAGAGCACCCGATGGACGGCGAGTACGCCGATCTGCTGGGACTTCCAACAGAAAACGTGCGCAGGAGTACCACGACCAGTTAAAGGTCGAATTGTGGCGAATCCACAAGCTCGGAGAAAAACCGAGGCGTAGCTGGCAGGAAGCTGTGAAGCGCTGGTTACTGGAGAAGCAGTACAAGCGGGATATCGAAGGAGACAAATGCGTTCTCCGCTGGCTCGATCCCTACTTCAGAGACAAGTACCTGGATGAAATCACCAGGGACCTGATCGACGAAGTTGCGGCCATCAAGCTGGCAGAGGGCGTCACTCCAACGAGAGTCAACCGCTACCTAGCTCTCATCCGCGCAGTTCTGAGAAAGGCGCGAGATGAATGGGAATGGATTGACAAGGCACCCCATGTACAGCTCTTTCCGGAACCCAGCACACGTGTGAAGTTCCTGACACGTGAGCAAGCAGCACGACTTGTGCAGGAGTTGCCTGACCACCTTGCTGACATGGTGGAGTTCAGCCTGGCAACAGGGTTACGGCAAAAAAATGTGCGTCTGCTTCAATGGGAACAGGTTTCCCTTGAATGCAAGAAGGCGTGGGTCGAGGCACATGCTTCCAAGTCTGGCAGAGCAATTAGTGTCCCGCTGAGCGATCAGGCTCTGAGGGTGCTTCGAAGACGAAAAGGTAGGCACCCGAAGTGGGTTTTTGCTCTCAATGGCAAACCAGTTTACTGCCCCAACACACGAGCTTGGCGCAAAGCGCTCAAGCGAGCCGGAATCGAGGGTTTCAGGTGGCATGATTTACGACATACCTGGGCCTCGTGGCACGTGCAGAGCGGCACCAGCTTGCAGGAGTTAATGGAGCTGGGTGGGTGGTCCAGTTATCAGATGGTTTTGCGTTATGCCCACCTGGGCGGAGACCATCTTTTAGAGGCTGCAAACCGGATTTCGGTCACAAATTGGTCACAAAAAAGTGAACGTAAAAACTTGAAATCGGTTGCAAGTAACTGAAAGAAATGGTGGGTCGTGTAGGATTCGAACCTACGACCATCGGATTAAAAGTCCGGTGCTCTACCAACTGAGCTAACGACCCACGATGGGAGGCGGAATTGTAGGGGAAAATTCCTTCAGGCTCAAGGGTTTTTCGGTAGACTTGCCGGAAACAAGCGCCGGGAAGATCAATGAGTTTTAAAAACAGGATTTCCAACTTCGTCACCGTGGCAGGCTCCGGCCTGACTTACGTCGTCTTCACCGCCACCGCGGTCCTGACCATTGCCTGTCAGCCACTGGATGCCGCCGACCCGAAACCCATTACCGAAGCGGCGCAAGGTCTGAAACTGCGCAGTATCGGCCCTGCCCTGATGGGCGGCCGCATTGCCGATATCGAAGTCCACCCGCAGCATGGCAACACCTGGTATGTTGCCGTGGGCTCTGGCGGGGTGTGGAAAACCGAAAACGCCGGCGTCACCTGGACACCGATTTTTGACGAACAGAACTCCTACTCCATTGCCGACGTTTCGATCGATCCTACCAATCCGGACGTCGTTTGGGTCGGCACGGGTGAAAATGTCAGCGGCCGCCACGTGGGCTGGGGCGATGGTGTCTACAAGAGTCTCGATGCAGGGAAAAGCTGGACCCTCATGGGCCTGGAAAAATCCGAGCACATCGGGAAAA
>JAOUCS010000145.1 GCA_029859645.1 Lysobacterales bacterium
GTTTGGGTTTTGCAGCGATCTGCCTCACCAATCGCAGTGATCTGGCCCAACACTCGAGGCTAAAGGCTGCCTAATAGACGTGGGTTTCATGGAAAAGGGCCTTAATGCGTCCTATGCTCGTGGAATCGAGGGCCTTGGAGACGTCGTCCTGCTCTTCCTGAACGGGTTCGGCGTCCTGCGCCCAGGCACCTCCTGACCCGAGTAGCGCCGCCAACAAAACGCTACGCAGAAAAACCATGGATGCTTTCATCTCAAATACCTCTTCTTGAACTAAAAAATTTGACTACGTGGCGCATGTTGTTTCGACCGAAACGCCGCGATCGCTTTGATAGGCGGCAAAGATGATCGCATCAGAAAGCGCCTGGTCGTCGACCGGTTTGCGAAAATAACTGAACGCACCCATGGCTTGCGCTTCGCGGCGCGTCCGATCCGTATCGCAACTCGTCAGGCAGATCACCGGCGGGTGCAAATCGCGAATGCTCGACTGTTTATAGAACAGTTTGTCTGACCGTAAAGCCGTGGCCAGGTCGACGATCAACACGACCACGCCGCCCGGCCAGTCGCTTGTTTTCGGCAAGGCATCCGTGCTTTCGAAGCACTCCGCCTGAAAGCCATTCGCTCTCATCAGCCGGGACATCGCCTGGCGCAAGGTTTCGTCATGATCGACGACAAAGACGGTGATCGATGCTGTCATGAACGCTCAATCCTTTCCGTATGGAATGCCGCATCGGATTCCGGTTTTAGCGGTATGCACTGCGTTGCGCCACCGAACCCCCCGGCCTGCCAAAATGCCTCAACATGTCGCAGAGAGCGAGACGAACGGGCCGCTCTGAGTGACTTCCGCCGAGCCGCGCCAGTCGCTCGCCTTGACGTTTACATCGAGATTGAAATAATTCCACGAGGCGCCGATTCCAAAATGGTCCGTCACGGCCCAGTTGACGCCGACCTGCGCATCCCACAGTGATCCGGAGTAATCGCCGATGCTGGCGCTCAGCCAGTGCAATCCGAGGCCAAGCCCGAATTCATGCTGCGAACTGGTGCTGAGACGACGCCCGAAAAACACCCGGGTTACATCGAGCCCTGTGCCGGCTTTCACCCCGGTGCCTTCCCTGAAAATAACGTCTTCCCACTCCAGGTCCTGGTCCAGTACGGCGGATGCAGAATCGCTGACCTTCCAGTACTGGGCCTGGACGGACCACTTTTCGCCGAATCGCCAACGGAGAATCGCCGCACCGGTCGTTTCGCTGTCATCGACCCCAAAGGCCTCCTGAAAATCGATATCGTCGCCGGGGTTCGTGCCATCGACACGAATCGTGAAACTCTTGTCGGGAAAGAATGCGCCAGCGCCGAGATACCAGTCATCCTGCAATATGGGATGGTATGTATCGTCGGATTGCGCGATCAGCGGAGCGGGCAGAAGCAAGATAAAAATGACGAACGAGAGCTTACACATCACGATTCTCGCGGGTATCTCCTCCATTGAAATATTTGTCGCGTTTAGTATGACCTTCCGTTCGATCTCGCGCGCCAGACCGATCCGCGTTTGCAATCCACGAAGGGTGGCCTTAATAAATAGCAACCTTCCCCTGGCTCTGCCATTGGACCTAGTGCTTAGTAAGCTGGATTGAAGACGTGCTTTTTGGCCGCTCGGTGCCGGTCAGCGGTCGAATTCCGCACCGGGTTCGATACCGGCGAGGTGGCAGGCGTGAACCAGTTCGGCAACAGACCGCATACCCATCTTTTGCATGACGTGCGCTCGATGGACCTTGGCGGTTTTGGTCGCAATCTGTAGGCGATCAGCCACCAACTTGTTGGGCATGCCGGTGATCAGCTGCAGCATGACTTCCCGTTCGCGCGGTGTCAGGGCGTCAATGCGGGCCCGAATGGCGTTCCGCACGCGGGCATCGGCCAGGACACGGCGATGAAGTTTCAGCGCATGCCGCACCGCGCGCAGCAGGTCGGCTTCGTCGACCGGCTTGGTGAGGTAGTCGAGGGCGCCCCGCTTGAGGGCGGTCACGCTGCTGGACACATCGCCGTGACCGGTCAGGAACACCACCGGTAAATTATGCCCGCGTTCCAGCAACCGCGCCTGCAGTTCAATCCCGCTCATCCCGGGCATATTGATATCGAGCAGGACACAGCCCACGCCGTTGTGTAAATCCCGATCCTCATATGCCTGCGCAGATTCGAAGCATTCGTTTCGAATGCCCTCGGAGCGCAGCAGCCTGGACAGGCTCCTGCGCACGGAATGGTCGTTGTCGATGATGAAAACAGTCTCTGTCACAGCGTGCACGCCGGTAGCCAGGCCCGAAAACATGCACCGCCCTTCGTCTGATTTTCTATGGTCAGATGGCCGCCCTGGTTCTCGATTATTCGCCGGCAGACCGTCAAACCCATGCCCAGGCTGAGTTTTTTCGTCGTCACGAAAGGTTCAAACAGCTTCTCCCTGATCTCTTCGGCAATTCCGGGACCGGAATCGCTTACCTGGACCTCGCAACCTCCCTTTTTTTTGGATACGCGAACCTCGATAACCCGTTTCGTAGCGTTGGCCTCGATTATGGCGTGTTCCGCATTCAGAATAAGGTTCAGCAAAACCTGCTGAATGGCGACGGGGCCGCCGCAAACCCGGGGAAGGTTTTTCTCTGCGTGGAGTTGTGCAGAGATGGCGTTTTGCGCCAGTTGGCGCTCCATGAAAGCAAGAACCTCACGGGTAACTGACTCGAGATCGGCCTTTTGATCCTCGGAGCTGTCCCCTTTAAGCATCCTGCGAAGGTTTGTAATGATGTCCCGTGCCCGCTTGTCGTCGCGAACGATGTCCGCAAGTATCTCGCGAATTTCATCCAGGTCGGGATCTTGCCGCGCAAGGAATTTTTCAGCTGCCTGCGCGTTTCCGAGGATCGCCGAAAGGGGTTGATTGATCTCATGGGCCAGGGTCGCGGCCACCTCGCCCATCATGTTGATCCGCATCAACCGTTCCGTTTCTCGCAGGGTCCGGGCAATCTGCTCATCCAGCTTGCCCGCGCGCACTGCTTCTTTCGCCAATACCCAGGTGAACGACAGGATGACGAAGAAGAAGGCCAGGCTGATCGTGTAGGGTGTTTGGTAGTGTCCCGTGTCGAGCAGGATCGCCTGGGTGCCGGCAATCAGCACGAACAGCACGATGCCCCATACGATGGCCCGGCTTTGCCTAAAACTACTTGTTTTTCGGGCACGCCAGGCGCCGTCGATCGCATAAAGTGGAATCAGAAGCACCGTTATATCTGCCGTCCATTTCCAGGGATTTATTGTCCCCTTTGCGATGAAGTATTGCTCCCCCCAGGGCGTCATGTAAGGTTCCACCGCCAGAACTTCGCTGAAGGTCAGGTTTCCCGGCAAAAGGAAGTTGACACAGATACCCACGATCCACAGCGCCGTTATCAGGACAGCCGCCCATCGTCGGGTCGTCGGCAGGATCGCCCGGAGCGACCAGACGATGGAAACCAGGACCGTGGCAACGGCCAGGTTCATCCACAGAATCAGACGGTCGTGATGCGCTGCATCGGCTGAGAAAACGAGGTTCATTTCGAGCAAGGGGATGGCCATCGCGCTGAACGCCATGAGCATGGAGATCGGGAATTCGATCCGTTTCCGATTGTGCCACCAGAGAAAGGCCTGGGTCAGCCCGAGCATGCCGCAGGCTGCCGCGATCATGGACCAGATGATTCCGAGCAGGCTCACCGGCGAAACCAGGACGAAAAATTGATCGTCAATCCCAGGAAGTCGGTATCGGGGTCCCACTTGACACCCAGCCCCAGGCGCTCCGGCTTCCAGAGCCAGAGGTTCCACTCGCCGTCTCTCGGGCTCAAAGCCAACCCGGGTTCAAACATCCGTTGCACCTCAAGTGTCCTGCCGGCTGGCGTCGTGAAAACAGGTTCGTTGCTGAAGTAGGTGTACATCGCGTGCCAGTCCAGGTCGATCGTGGTTTCTCCGTAGGACCAGTTTCCAAGAGGAATGCTCCCTTGCATGCCCAGCGCCAGGCCAGCCATATCGCCGCTCTTGGCTTCCGACGGGTTGTGCCCACCATAATAAATGTTGCCGATGATGGCCAGATTGTTACGGCTCTGCGGAAACCGGTAGCGGCTTTTCACGCCGCCGAACCAGATCCAGGACGATGAAGCGCCTTCTGAATCCGTACCCCATCCCAGGTGGGCAAAAGGCCGCAGGTAAAAATCCTCGGTTACCGGTATCTCGAGTTCGATCCCGGGGGTGAAGCTGAACGTCCCAAAATCATCGGAATCGGCGGTGCTGGGCACATCATCCAGGGAGAAGAGACCCAGCGTGGCGGTGTACTTGATTTCGATCCCGATGCCACGGTCGTCGCGACCGTCGAACCAGGATTCACGCACCGTCTGCCGGGGCGGTACACGTATAACAAAAATCGAGAGTGAATCGTCGATCTTGTACCAACCCGTGCCAAGGAAAGACGCCATAGCCCAGTGAGCACTGTCCGATTCTTCCGGTTGCGCGACAGCGTCCGTAGAGAGCGCCTGGCAGCTCAGGGCATTCATCAGACAGATCAGAACTTTTTGCACGCTTGCATCACCCGACACCCGTGAGACGGAACACCTTCACCGACTTAACGACCGGACCCGTTAATGCGCGCAGGTCACCAGTTTTCTTGTCGCTCAAGCCAGATCAACGACTGAACAACGAATATTAACAGCTTGGAGAAACACAGTTCTCGCTTGCGTGGTGTTCACATGCCCTGTGAAAGTTGATGGACGATTGTATTCAGCGCATTCATTCCGAAAGCTCATGAGGCCCGTTGCGATGGGTGCTGAATTACTATAGTTTAGTTTGCATCGCCGTAGAATTGGCAACCATGGAAAATCACTTGCTCGACCGTCTCTCTATCGAATTACTGTTCGTGCTGACGGTAATTCTCATGCTGGTCGGGCTGGAAGTTGGATTCAGGATTGGGGCTAACGTCAAGGGAAAAAAGGTCAAGGCGCAAACGTCCCAAGTGAGGGCGTTGATGGGTGCAACCCTGGGATTGTTGGCATTCATGCTTGCGTTCACCTTCGCCGCCGCCCAGAAACACTTCGAGAACCGGTTCCAGTTACAGATCAACGAGGCGATGCTGATAAAGTCGGCCTTCATGAAGGCCGGCTTGTTCGAAGAACCCGTTCGAAGCGAGGCACGGGCGTTGCTGATAGAGTATGTTGACGATCGGATAGCGCTCAGAAAGTGGGTGCAGGAAAAAGAAGCGGTGAACATTTTTGGTGTTTTGAACCGCGCCGAGGAAATCCAGCTCAGGTTGTGGTCTCTTGGCACCAGGAGCAGCGATGCGTCGTCCGGCAACGCTTTCCAATCCAGAGCGGATATCCTGCCGGAAGTCCTGGGGCTCATGGAAAGCCAGACGAGACGCTTGCAGGCCGCTCTGGTCAATCGCATACCGCCAATCATCTGGTTGACGCTCTATTTCACAGCGATGGTGTCGATGATCGTCGTGGGTTACCAGGCGGGGCTAACGGAAAA
Source organism: Lysobacterales bacterium (assembly GCA_029859645.1). Lineage (GTDB taxonomy): Bacteria > Pseudomonadota > Gammaproteobacteria > Xanthomonadales > SZUA-36 > JAHEFT01. The sequence goes on from JAOUCS010000145.1 coordinate 5,518, forward strand.
GCGCAGCCCTCTCGCAACCTTTTCACTGGCGCTGGTATTTTCAGCCGTGATGGTTCTGATAATGGACCTCGATCGTCCATTACAAAGTCTTTTTGCCCTGGACACCGCTGTAATGGACGAACTGGCGGTTTTCATGCAAACAATCTGACGTGACCGAGGCCTCATCTGCGGCCTCGGTCGCTACCAAACGCAAAGAGCCTTGCTCTGCAGAAAGGTTCAGTGCAAATTCAGCGCGTCAGCGGGAATTCGGCGAAGATCTCCGCTACGGCCTCGTCCAGCGTGACCTGATAGTTCTGTAGCGCCTTATCGGTCAGGCGGCCCTTGGTCGACCCCTGCCAGACTACTCTGCGGTCATCCACGTCGACCATATCGATGACGAGTTTGCCCTCGGTGTACTGGTCGATCCGGGTTGTGTATGTCGTGCCCCAGCCTGGCCCGTAAACGTCGTAGAAGGGGTCATAGCCAAAGTCGTAACCCGCGGTCGGTACGCTTCTCGATTGCAGTTTTTCCTGCGTCTGAACGGCGAAATTGATTACGACATCGGGGTTGGCGTTGTCCTTTTTGAAGCCCCGCTGGCTCATCTCCCGCCCCACCGCGTTCTTCAGGTAAGCTCTTTCGATGGATTCGTACTGGCTCTTGTCTTCCGCAACGTCGGACAGAAAAGCGTAGGTCTGGTAGTTGGAAAAATCGACCGACGGATCGGCGTTCGAGACGACCGGCGATGAGCAGCCCGTCAGAAGAAAGCCAACCAATGCGATCAGGGCGGTGAGCACACGGCTTGAACGGAATGGAATCGGGTTCATGGATCCTCCGGGGGGTGCTGAGTTGGAACATAGCCCGATACTCCGGGAGTATCGGCCCTGAGACGCCAGAGTAGCAAATCACATTGCCAACGGTTATTGGCCCAAAGGCCTATATTTTCGGACGACGCTGTCGTTACTGCCTTGGGACGTTGATGCGCACTCGGGGAAATTACAGATGAAGCGTCAGGTCGCAGGTTTTTGGCGAATGATCCCAGCGTTGGCGGCGGCTTTGCTGCTGGCGAGTCCGCTGGCTTTTGCGCAGTCGGATCCGTTGCCATCGTGGAACGATACGGCATTCAAGAAAGCGATTGTCGATTTTGTCGAGCTCGTGACGACACCCGGCTCACCGGGTTTCATCGTTTCTCGGCATTCAGTTCACCGAATGATGTGCGGCCCACGGTATCTTCATCGACTACATTGAACCCGGAAAGCCCAACCAGAACGCCTACGTCGCGCGTTTCAACCGATCCTATCGAAATGAAGTGCTGGACGCTTGGTTGTTCGAGAATCTCGGTCAAGTCCGGGAAATGACCTGGCGCTGGATGATCGAGTACAACGAGGAAAGAGACCACGACAGCCTGGGCGGCTTGACACCCGCTGAGTTGCTGCAAAACTATGAACCGCTAACTACCGAGTTGTCCACGTAATGGGGAACCTTACGTTCGTGCCTTTGCGACTTGGGAAAGTGCAGTGGCAACTTAGTGGGGAATTTAACGATATTCGTTACGGCCTGGAAAGTTAACTTGTAAATACCTATGGATGAAATGCTGTCGAGTGAATGAGGACGTTAGCGGTGCATCATCAGCGGCCGCAAGTTCATTGCCGGTGTTGCCTGAATCTAGCCATCACCCAGGAACCACTGTTTGGGAACCGGTGCGATAAAGGAAAACCTGAGGGACCAGTCCGGCGCACCGGTGGGTTTAACGACGTTGGCATAAGCCTGTACTGATGCTGCCCAGGTCCTATCGCCCAACTTGAAAGTCTTGCCAAAACCACCACCCACCGGCACCAGCCAGCGGTTGCCCGATGAGGCGTTCCAGTTGGCGTTGATTAAGGGCGCGGATACGAAAAACCAACCCGATCCCAGGTTCCGGCGTATGGCACCCCGGATCAGCAATGAGCTGACATCAGCCCGGTCTGAATCGCCCGCAAACGACCAACGCTGCCCGGCAATGGCACCGATGATCCATTTCTCACCCCGGTACGTAATTCTGGCCGCTGGTCCCGCGGTCCATTTACCACTTCCCAGGGCGTCATCGGTCGCGGTAGGCACGCCAACGACTCCGCCCACGCCCCAGGTAAATTTGCCGGTCGGTGTGGGTGTGTACACGGTCATGTGAAGGAAGTCGCTCAATCCCGTTGCCTTCTGGCCAGGCACCGGTTCCGGGTTGATCGGACTGCCCGGCAACGGTGGTGCGTCCGCGAGGGTGAGCAGATCGAGATGCACCAGGCTCCAGTCTTCCCTGATCGTTGACCGCCACAGCGGCATAAAGCGCAACAGAAGAGCATTACCGTTGGGTGCGCCATAGTCACCGTCAAATTCAAAAGGCAATGCGAAATGGCTTTGCTCCTGCTCCTGGGCATGCGCCATTGAAAATATCAAGCTGGCCAGAAGCCATAAAACTGTGGCGACTAATTTTTGGTTGAGTGACATCGCCTTTTCCCCAGTGGCGCCGGTTTTTCACTGAGCATTGGCGCAACGCCATTTTCTCAAGGATTGGGTGTGTAGGAGACCTGAAAGCGCACTGTGTCCTCGGCCACTGCCCCGGGCCAGTCTTTCCATACGATCGGTGCGCGATACTCCGCATAAGCATTCCATGTTCCCTTGTTGGTCTTGAACAGCCGGCCAACTCGAACGCCC
>JAOUCS010000046.1 GCA_029859645.1 Lysobacterales bacterium
GAACGAAGAACGCGCGAGCACCAGGCCGTCAAGGTGCGTGATGGTCACGCAGCAGGGCAGCCCACCAGCAAGGTTCGTCATCAGGCGACTCACTACGGAGCCATGCAGCAGAACCTGGTTGCCGTCGCGTCCCAGCGCCATGGGGATTACGTAAGGTTGCTCATCCAGCGTAAAACCGACGTGGCAGATTCGGCTTCCATCGATGATCGCATGAGCCATTTGCCGGTCTTTGCTGCCCCTGTCCGGCAACCTGCGTAAGCGAGTGTCCGCTTTGGCGGTCATGTCCTGTGTCCTCAAGTAAGATAAAATTCGGCTACAGTGTGCACTGAAAATTGATTGGCGTGAACCTTCCAACAAATAAACGCCCGGAAACCGGGGTCACAGATTTTGATGCCTGGGTGAAATCGGTATGGCAAGTCGTGCAGGGTATCCCGCGCGGCCATGTCCTGACCTATGGAGAGGTTGCGCGGCTGGCCGGAATGAGCCGTGCCGCCCGCCGGGTCAGCCAGGCGATGCGACGGGCGCCGCGCGGCATGACGCTGCCGTGGCACCGGGTGGTCAATGCACAGGGCAAAATTTCCTTTCCCGAGGACAGCAGCGGTTACCTGCGGCAGAAGAACCGGCTGGAGCAAGAGGGAGTGGTTTTCATGAACGGCAAAATCGACCTGGACCGATACGGTTACCGGGGTGCCCTGGACCATTTGCTGTGGAGCGAGCCGCTCTGAACAGGATAAAGTCAGCCTGGCGCAGGCTTCGGTCAAACTTCTGGCGCTCCCTGGCCCTGGACGTGGTGTTGATCATAGCTGTCTTTTTTTCGATTCATGCCTGGCAAACGCGCGACCTGCCCATCGATCAACCCGCGCCGGCCACCGTATTGCCGTTGCTGGATGGGTTGGGCGTGCGGTCCGCCCTCACACGCGGTGAAGCCGGGGTCGTCTATTTCTTTGCGCCCTGGTGTTTTTATTGCCGCACCAGCATCGGCAACCTCGATAAGCTGGCAGCAGGAAACGACTCGGCCTGGGCGGTCGCGGTGGCGCTGGATTACGCGGACGAGGACGAGGTCAGGGCATTTGTCGAGGAAACCGGTATCAACATGCCGGTGTTGATGGGGGATGAATCAACGGCCAGGGACTGGTCGGTGAGGGCTTTTCCGACGTATTACGTGATTGATACCGAAGGCCGCATCAGCAGCCGTTCAGTGGGTTATTCAACGCGTCTTGGCATGTGGCTGCGTTACAAAAGGGCGCGGGCGTGGTGACGCAAGTGGTCTTCGATAAAGGTCGAAACAAAGTAGTAGCCATGGTCATAGCCTTCCTGCATGCGTAACTCCAGTGGGTAGTGGCTGGCTATGCACGCCTGTTCCAGGGCTCCGGGTTTGAGTTGATCCGTCAGCCATTCATCTTCGGTACCTTGGTCGATCAGCAGCGGCAGCTTCTCTTCCGCTTCGCCGATCAGCAGCGCAGCGTCGTATTCCACCCAGGTGTTGCGGTCTTCACCGAGATAATTTGACAGTGCTTTCTGACCCCAGCCGCAGTCGGAGGGATGGCAGATCGGCGCAAATGCCGAAACGGAATGATACTTGCCTGGATTACGCAGATAGCAGACCAGCGCGCCATGCCCGCCCATGGAATGACCGCTGATGCCGCAACGCCCTGTTACCGGAAACTGTTCATTGATCAGCGCCGGCAGTTCTTCCGTTACATAGTCATACATCCGGTAATTCCGCGACCACGGCTGCTGGGTTGCATTGACATAGAAGCCGGCGCTTGAACCGAAATCCCAGTCATCGTGCTCTGTCGGAAAATCAGTGCCGCGCGGACTGGTGTCCGGGCAGACAATGGCGATGCCGAGTTCAGCAGCGACCCGTTGCGCACCCGCCTTGATCATAAAGTTCTCATCAGTACAGGTCAGACCGGATAACCAATACAGCACCGGCACGGCTTTATGCTTTGCCTGCGGCGGCAGGAAAATACCGAAGATCATGTCACAGTCGCAGGCTTCTGAGCGATGCTTGACGCGCTGTATTTCACCGCCGAAAGTTGCGGTCCTGGAGATCACTTCCATACAAATACCCCTGGCTCAGTAGATGACGACGGACCGGATACTTTTGCCTTCGTGCATCAGGTCAAACGCGGTGTTGATATCTTCCAGCCCCATCGTGTGAGTGACCATGTCATCGATATTGATCTTGCCGTCGAGGTAATTATCAACGTAGCCCGGCAACTCGCTGCGGCCCTTGACGCCACCAAACGCGGTGCCTCGCCAGACGCGGCCGGTGACCAGCTGAAACGGCCGCGTGCAGATTTCCTGCCCGGCTCCGGCCACCCCGATAATGATGGATTCACCCCAGCCCTTGTGACAGCATTCCAGCGCTGACCGCATCAGGTTGACATTGCCCACGCACTCGAAAGAGTAGTCTGCGCCGCCGTCCGTCAGGTCGACAATGACGTCCTGGATGGGCTGGTCATAATCGTTGGGGTTGATGAAGTCGGTCGCGCCCAGCATTTTCGCCATTTCGAACTTGTCTTCGTTAATGTCTACGCAAACGATGCGACTGGCTTTCGACATGACGGCGCCCTGGATCACGCTGAGACCGATGCCGCCCAGACCAAAGACGACGATGGTTGAACCGGGCTCGGCCTTGGCCGTATTCAGAACGGCGCCAATGCCGGTGGTGATACCGCAACCCAGCAGGCATACCTTATCCAGCGGCGCAGCATTATTGATTTTCGCAATGGCGATCTCCGGCAGCACACTGAATTCGGAAAACGTAGAAGTTCCCATGTAGTGGAAAATCGTTTGGCCATTTTTAGAAAAACGGCTGCTGCCGTCTGGCATCAGACCCTGTCCCTGGGTGGCGCGAATGGCCTGGCACAAGTTGGTTTTGCCCGACGTGCAGAAGCTGCACTGGCCGCATTCGGGAGTGTACAGCGGGATTACGTGATCGCCGGGTTGAACGGTGGTGACGCCAGCGCCCACTTCTTCAATAACCGCGCCGCCCTCGTGACCGAGGATGGCTGGGAAAATGCCTTCCGGATCTTCACCCGACAAGGTGAACGCGTCCGTATGGCAAACGCCGGTGGCGACATTCCTGACCAAAACCTCGCCCTCCCGGGGGCCTTCCACATCGATTTCTTCAATGACCAGTGGTTTGCCTGCTTCCCAGGCGACTGCGGCTCTAGATTTCATGGTGCTTCCTGTTGGTGGTTCTCGAAGAAGCATCATAAAACATCAACTTGGCAAGCGTCACCATTTTGAGTGATTGACAGTGGCGGTGCTGTCCTTTGAAATAGCGCGATGAGACATCACGACTCCCATGTTGCTCATCGGTATTGAACAGGAGTTCGTCTTCGCGGATGAAGGCGGGCATTACCTGGATGCGGATAACACACCCTACGAGACTTTCAGCTCGATTGTGGACAGATTCCCCGCCTGCGACGGGGACGATGCCTTCCTCGGCTGTAAATCACTGGAGCGCTTTCCCAAACGTTGCTACGTGGAGGGTTTTGAACGCCATGATGAAAACGGCTCCGTGGTCGAGACGATTCCCAAGGGCCTGGAAATCCGGACTCTGCCACACGCCAGCGTGAGTGAGCTGGTCAACGAGTTCAGGCAATCCTACGCGGTTACCATGGACCTGGCCGGCCAGGCAGGCCTGTTCCCGGTGCTCACCAGCAGGCACCCGTTCAAGAACAGACTGGAGCTGGACCGCCATATTGGTCAGTCCGAAAGGGCCGCAAGATCAGAGTCCAGGCTGGAATTGGCGCGGCGAGCCATGCTGTCGCACGGTTTGCACGTCAATGTTTCCGTGCAGGGCTTTTCTGCGGAGCGGATGCAGGATCTGGTCGAGAAAGTTCGTTATTACACACCATCGCTGATCCCCTGGAGTTATTCATCGCCTTTTTATGAAGGCGGTGCCTTTGAAGGGTTGTGTGCGCGCAATTATTTTCGGGCGGGATCCAGGAGCATGGCCGACGCGGATGCGAGGCAGGGCTCGCTGGTGCTTGAATTCCGGGGTTTTGATGCCTGCAGTGACGCCGTCTTGCTGAGCGCTTTGCTGCAGCTTTTTTGCGGTTTCGTGCTGGATGACACTTTGCCGGGCAGGTCGCAGGAGCAGGATGTCAACCGCTTGATGCGGTCGGCGCTGACGGGTTTCAACGACCCGGAGTTCCGGCAGGAGGGAGCCGCTGTGCTGAATGCGGCGAGAGCGGTGCTGGGGCATGAGGGAAGTGCGCTGGATCTGCTCTCGGAGCGGTGGGAAACGAACGAATCCTGCGCTGCTGAAATGAAACGTTGCTTCGCCAGGACAGGTAGCATCATGGAGTGCATAACGGGGCGCTACGCGTTCTGACTCCGGGTGGAGCAGGCCGCCGAAACTGGTATGATGCGATCCCCGTCTGAGACTTCGGAAGAGATTCATGGCCATTTTGTTCGTTAGTGGTGTCAATGACCGTGCGGTGGTCGGTGTCAACCTGGATGACCAGGGTCGCCTCGGATACCTGGTGGATGGCAATTGTTCGATTCAATACCGGTTGCCCCTGAAGGATGGCGTCGCTTTCCCGTTTATGATTTTTGGCAAGGGAATCCGTCAGCCCGGCGCCGACTTCGAGCAGGCGCCATCCCTGGTTTTCAACCAGATCGCCGATGCCGATACGCACCTTGGCTCCCTGGAGCGCTGTGTCGCCCTGTGCGACCAGCTCAATACGACGGTGATAAACCATCCGCGTCATGTTTTGTTGACCGGCCGGGACCGTGTTTCGGAACGGCTTCAGGATATTCCCGGAGTCATTATGCCGCGCACGCGACGTTTCCGGCCACGCTCACCCACGGAGGTTATCAGCGAGGCGAATTCCGCGGGCTTCGAGTTTCCTTTTATAGCCAGGGTGGCGGGTGAGCACCATGGAAAAAGCATGGTCAGGCTGGACTCCCCCGAGGACCTGGACTTGTTGCATGCCTTACCTTTCGACGGCCGGGATTTTTACCTGACGGAGTTCGTGGATTACCGGGACGACCAGGGGTTCTATCACAAGCAACGGATTGTCGTGGTGGATGGAGAGCCCTTGCTTCGTCATTCGCTGTACACGGATCACTGGATGGTTCACGCCAGTGCTCGCGAATTCATGATGCAACGCGAAAGCTGGGAGGACGACATTGCGCGCTTTGAGCACTTGAGTGGTGAAGTCATTCCGTCACTTCGCGGTGTGATTGACGAAATCAGCAGGCGTTTGAAGCTCGAATACTACGGCATTGACTGTTGCCTGCTACCGGACGGACAGATGCTTGTTTTTGAAGCCAATGCCAACATGAATGTTCTGCACAGCCCTAACCCGGCAGCGCGCTACCGGGTTAAGGCAATCGAGCAGAAGCTGTACGACCTGTTGACCCGCTATTCAGGTGAACAGGTGACCTGAGGTTCAGCCCTTCAATATATCCGCGATCGGGTTCTGGTGGTGTAAGTGAACATCTCGTTGCGGGTACGGGATACTGCAGCCCGCGGCCTCGAGTTCCGCCTTGCCCTGTTCCAGCAAATCACCCCAAACGGTCCAGTAATCGGGAGTGGCGGCCCACGGCCTGACCGCGAATTCCACGCAACTGTCGCCGAGATTCTTCACGAATATTTTGGTCGCTGGTTCATCTAGAATGAGCGGATGCTCCGCGCAGATCCGGGTCAGCACTTCGCGGGCTACTTTGAGGTCATCGTCATAGCCCACGCCAAAAACCATGTCGACACGGCGCTGGTCGTTGGCGGAATAATTGGTAATGGTGCCCGCTGCGACCTGTCCATTGGGGATGATGACAACCTTGTTGTCCGGGGTCGTCAGGGTCGTGCTGAAAATCCGGATTTCATCGACCGAACCCGCGACACCTCCTACTTCGACATAATCACCCTGTTTGAATGGGCGGAACATGACCAGCATGACGCCGGCAGCGAAGTTACCGAGCGAATCCTTCATCGCCAGGCCGATGGCCAGACCTGCGGCACCCACAACGGCGACCAACGAAGTAACCGGTAAGCCGATTGTATCAAGAGCAGCCAGAATGACCGCAACCAGCAGGATGGCGTAAACCAGATTGCTCAGAAAGTTGACCAGCGTAGGATCGAATTCCTGTCTCTCCAGCAGCGCTGTCAGCAGCCGGGTCAATCGTTTCGCGATCCATTTACCAACCACGTAAATGACCAGTGCCAGGACTATTTTGAGCCCCCAACTGGTCAGCAAGGGAATCAGGTCAGCACGATTTAAAAATTCCATAACGGGTTCCAAGGCTCTCTCCTCTCCTTAGTTCTAGGCAATATCCTTGCCGGGCTCCAAAAATTGTTCTAATTTATCAGCTGTTTGTGCGACATTCCTGATTGTGTAGTCGAGCTCCTCTTCGCCGACAAAAGCATAAGGCAGGTTTTCACACATCTTGATATAAGGCACGCCATCCAGATCACCCACCGCCAGGTAGCCCACGCGCTGCGTCAGGTTGATACGCAGGCACTTTTCGGCGGACAGGTCATCCAGCGGTGCAACCGGTGTTTCCACTCGCAGCACCCTGCGGCCTCCGCTGGTCTCCAGTTCCGCGAGGAAAATACCCTGGCGGCGCAGGCCACCGGCACTTTCGATGGGATATTCGAAGCTGATAATGAAAGGTTCATCAATTCTCAGTTCATAGAGGTCCATCATGTGTTGCCGGACTTCGGAAAAAGTTTCCATGCATGTCTCCTGGTAAACCGGCAGCTTATTTGGCTGCCAGCCTGGCCGCGCCATCCAGGCGGATGGTGGTGCCGTTAAGGTAAGTGCTCTCGATGATGTTGCCCGCCAGGACCGCGAATTCATCCGCCCGGCCCAGCCGGGAAGGGAACGGAATGGAGGCAGCCAGCGATTCCTGGATGTGATCGGGCATGCCGTCAACCATCGGTGTCCAGAAAATACCCGGTGCGATGGTCATGACGCGGATGCCAAAGCGGGATAGTTCACGGGCCATCGGCAAGGTCATGCCGACGATGCCGCCCTTGGAAGCGGAGTAGGCGGCCTGTCCGATCTGGCCTTCATAAGCTGCTACCGATGCCGTGTTGATGATGACGCCCTTTTCGCCGTCGTCCATCGGTTCGTTGTGCTGCATGACATCTGCAGCAGCCTTGGCCACATTGAAACTGCCTACCAGGTTAATGTTGATCGTGTTAGCGAAAAAAGCCAGTGGCATGGGTGCTTCGCGACCCAGAACCCGGGCAGCGCCGACAATACCGGCACAATTCATGGCGACATTCAGCCCGCCATTTATTTCTGCCGCCTGCGCAACCGATGCAATCACCGCTTCTTCTGACTTCACATCAGTATGCAGATAACGGGTATTCAGTTCTGCCTCTGCGGTAGCGCCCGCTTCGTCGTTGACATCGAGCATGACGGCCTTGCCGCCGTTGGCCAGTATGTGCTTTGTGACTGCCAGTCCGAGACCGGATACGCCACCCGTGACCAGCGCCTTAACCTGGTTCAATTGCATGGGAATTACTCCTTCTTAACGATTGTTTCAGTTTACCTGCCAATCACCGATTTGGCTAAATTTCGATGGCCACGGCTACTGCTTCGCCACCACCCAGGCAGAGTGAAGCCACACCTCTTTTCATGCCCCTGCGCCGCAAAGCGTGAATCAGCGTGACCAGGATGCGGGCGCCCGAGGCGCCAATCGGATGGCCCAGCGCACAGGCTCCACCATTGACATTGACCCTGGCGTGATCCAGGCCGTTGTCTGCCATGGCAGCCATGGTGACTGAAGCAAAGGCTTCATTGATCTCGAACAGGTCAACCTCGTCCATTATCCAGCCGGCTTTTTCGACGACCATCGCAACTGCGGTAGACGGTGCGGTAGTGAACCATTCGGGCTCCTGCGCAAAGGTGGCGTGCGCGACGATCTTTGCCAGGGGCTCGATCCCGCGCTTCCCTGCATCCTCAGCGGTCATCAGGATGGTCGCTGCTGCGCCGTCGGAGATTTTCGAGGCATTGGCCGCGGTCACGGTGCCGTCCTTTTTAAAAGCAGGCCGAAGCTCCGGTACTTTCGGTATGTTGCAACGATGCGGCTCTTCATCTTCTTTGCAGACATGTTCCTTGCGCCGCACAGTCACCGTCACCGGGATGATTTCATCCACGAAGTCACCTTCATGCAACGCACGCTGAGCCCTCTCGATCGAGGCAATGGCAAACGCATCCTGGTCTGTGCGGGAGAACTCGTACTTTTCGGCGCACATTTCACCAAACATGCCCATCATTTGCTGGTCGTAGGGGCTTTGCAGTCCGTCCGTGAACATGTGATCGAGGACTTCGCCATGACCCATGCGCATTCCGCCCCGGGCTTTTGGCAACAGGTAAGGTGCATTGCTCATGGACTCCATGCCGCCGGCAGCGACGATTTGGGAGGAGCCGGCCTTGATGGCGTCGTGCCCCAGCATCACGGCTTTCAGGCCGGAACCGCAGACCTTGTTGATGGTGGTGCAACCGGTCGAGACTGGGATGCTCGCTTGCAGGGCGGCCTGTCGCGCTGGCGCCTGGCCGAGGCCGGCGGGTAACACGCAACCCATGATGACCTCGCTGAGATCGGCCGCATTGATGCCGGCATGATCTATCGCTCCACTGAGAGCCGCAGCGCCCAGGCCTACTGCGCTGGTGGTGGCGAACTGGCCCTGGAAAGAGCCGATGGGGGTGCGCCTGGCGCCGACGATCACAACGGTCCGTTCAGACATGATTGATTCTCCGTGTTAACAGAATAATTTTGTTCACTCGTTGGTAACAGCGCAACGATTCTTACCTGAATATTATCGAACCTGTCGCTTTTTCAAGGGTTTTTCAAGGGCTCTCTTGATGTGGGTCTGTGATTTCCAATCCATCCTCGTTCAATACTTTGATCGGAATACCGAGCGTTTCCAGCTCAGGCCGGATTTCCGGAATGTCACCTACCACCACGATGGCCATGTTGTCGGCGTCGATCAACCGGCCCGCAAGTTCGTTCAGCCTGGCGCGATCCGTTTCACGCAGCAGGGCCTTTTGTTGTTTGCGGTAGTCCAGCGGCAGATCGTAACGCAGGACCTGGGACAGCAGTCCTAACTTGGCACCCGGCGTTTCGTAGGCACGGGCGTCGCGCTGGCCAATCGCGTTTTGCATGTACTGGTACTCGTTCTCCGTCATGCCCCCGGCAGAATAATTTTCCATTTCAGCAAGTACTTCGCGGATGGCATCGGTTGTTGCTGCCTTGTTCACTTCCGATGAAATCCTGAAGCTTCCCAGTTCCCTGCCGCCTCTGAAACCGCTGCTGATGCCATAGGTATAACCCTTGTCTTCCCGCAGGTTCAGGTTGATCCGGCTGTCGAATGTACCTCCCAGGTTGAAGTTCATCAGGTTGGCAAGGTAGTAGTCACCGAGTGCATCGTACTTCAGCGAGGGGTAACCCATTCGCAAGGTGGACTGCGCGGCCGCATCCTTGTTGACCAGGTAAAGGGTCTGTCCCTTCATTTCCGGCAGTTCCGCGATCGCTTCCCGGAACACTTCTTGCTTTTCCAGCTCAGCCAGCGCGGCCAGCCGGGGCAGCAAGGCATCCTGGGCCAGGCTGGTGCTTACCAGGACGCCTTGCAGGCGGGCCGGTATGTGGGTCGCATAAAATGCTTTTACATCCTCGAGTGTTATGGCCTCGACCGTGGATGGTAAACCACTGGAAGGAAATGACAGCGGGTGCTCGGGACCCGCCAGGACAGCGCCCATGGCGCGACCGGCCAGCGAGGGCCCCGTTTTTCGCGCCTGCACCAGGGATTCCATCACCTGAGACTTAACGCGATCGAAGTCCTCTGCGGTGAATGCCGGTTCGAGCATTCTTTCCATCATCAGCGCCATACCGGCATCAAGATGCTTGCTGAGCACGTTCAGCGTCACCGTCGTGTCGTACTGCCCGGAAGAGACGCCCACAGATGCGCCGATACGCTCCAGTGCTTCACTGAATTCCGCTGCAGTGCGTTGCCGGGTGGTTTCCGCCATCAACGTGGTCGTAAGGCTGGCCAGACCCGCTTTACCGGCGGGCTCATCCCGCTGGCCCATGGCAAAAACGGCATTGACAGTGACGGTGGGGGTTTCGGTGTTGGGTACCGCCAACAGACGCACGCCATTGGACAGTTGCGTGTCCCAGATGGGTGGCAGGTCAACAAGGGGGTTAGCCGTTGGTGTCGGTTGAACGCTGCGGTCGAAAGTGTCCTGCCAGGTGCGGTATTCCGGTTCGGCTTCCAGGGGTGCCGGCGAAACGGTCGGCCTTTCCATCACCATCGACTCGGCGGCGGCTGCCATTGAACGGAAATCAAAATCCTGTGGCCTGGCGGCCAGGTCAGTCCGACCCTCAGGCACGATGCTGAGTATCACCGCAGGCTGGTCCCTGATGTATTGATCGAAGGCCCTGACGGCGTCTTCAGCCGTAACTGCCGCATATCTTTCCAGGTCGTCGGTGGCGGTTTTGGGGTCGCCGTTGAACACTTCTGAAAAGGCCAGGTTGCGTACCTTGCCGGCCACGCTTTGCATGCCGAATACCTGGCCGGATTCGAAACCCGCGATGAATTTCTGCAGATCGTCTTCATTGACACCCCTTGCAATGAATTCGCGCATGGTTTCCCGGATAGCTTCCTCCATTTCAGCCAGAGTTTCGCCAGAGGCCGGATTCTGAATCACGATAAACGCCATTTCACAGGCCAGCTCACGACAGGCATGGCTGACATAGGCACTGACGGCTCGTCCCGTTTGCACCAGGCGTTGATAAAGCAATGAAGCCCGGCCCATGCCGATGACCTTGGTGGCGGCGTCCAGCGGTGCTTCGTCCGGGTGCCGGTAGTAGACCGTCGGAAACAGCATCGCAATCGCCGGCAAGTGAATATTGTCTTCCAGGGTCACGTAGCGGTCTTGTTCAAGACTGCCGGGGCGGGGCTCGAGTTTTTCCACGCCGGGGCCGCTCGGGATGGGTCCGAAATACCGGTTGATCCATTCCAGGGTCTGGTGCACATCGATGTCACCGCCGATGGTCAGTGTGGCATTGTTCGGACCGTACCAGCGCAGGAAAAACCGCTTCAGATCATTCAGTTCGGCGGCATCCAGGTCTTCCAGCCAGCCTATCACCGGCCAGGAATAGGGGTGATCCGGCGGATACAGGTTCTTCATCATGGTCTCGGACGTGCGGCCATAGGGGCGGTTGTCCACCCTTTGCCCGCGCTCGTTCTTGACCGCTGCGCGTTGCACATCGAACTGTTTCTGTGTGACCGCCTGCAGCAACAGTCCCATGCGGTCTGCTTCCAGCCAAAGCGCCGTTTCGAGCTGGTTGATCGGCATGGTCTCGTAGTAATTCGTGCGGTCCGAGTTGGTGGTTCCGTTCAGGGTTCCACCCGCATTGGAGATGATCTTTGAGAATTCACCAGCCCCCACGTTTTCCGACCCCTCGAACATCATGTGTTCGAAGAAATGCGCGAAGCCGGAGCGCCCGATCTCTTCACGGGCCGAACCGACGTGGTAGGTCACGTCAACATGGACCATCGGGTCGGAGTGGTCCTGGTGCAGAATAACAGTCAATCCGTTGTCCAGAACATACTTCTCGAATGGGATGGAGAACTCATCATCGTCACTGCCTGTGTATTTCTCCACCAGCGTGATACCGGCAGGCAGCGACGATCCGGCCACGGCGGTCGTTTCAATGTTGGCCTCGTCTGGCGCCCGGCTGCAGGCTGAGAGCAGGAGGGCGATAAACAGGGCTTTGCAGAATTTGATCATTCGGGATTTCCGGTTTGATGGAGCGCAGATGAATGTACAGACTTTTCTATGACCGCACCAGTCACGGTCTGGTTCAGTCGGATTTGCTGAGGGCATAGGTCAAATCATTGGCCCCTGATGACAAGCGCTCCCGATATCATTTCCTTAAGATTAAGACTGAATTTTCACCAATATCCAGGAGAAGTCTCAATGCGGAAATCGATTGCTAGCTTAATGGGCATAGGATTCATGGCCATCATCGCCACGGCTTTTCTGGGCCTGGTTAATCCGGCGTTCGCAAATGTTCTCGCGGCTGAGCGGCAGATTGATCTGCAAGGGACTTCCAATACACGCGATATCGGTGGCTACGAAACCAGCGACCTGCGCACGGTACGCCAGGGACAGATCATTCGTTCAGAAAACCTCTCACGGCTGACAGAAAGTGATTTTCAGAAACTCGAGGAGATAGGCGTTAAAACGGTCATCGACTTGCGGACAAACAAAGAGCACGACCATGCACCGACGGTTTGGCAGGGCGATAACCCGCCCCGGTTCTATCACTTTCCGGTGGGCGACTCCCAAAACGACTGGTTCAATGCACAGCGCAGGATGATGAAGAAGAACCGGTTTACCGAACAGCAGGCTCTCGAGCACATGGTCGCCGGCTATCGGATGATCGCGGAGGAAGGACCGCAAAGTTATAAGAAACTCATGGAAGTGGTGCTGGACGAATCCAACTGGCCTGTCCTGATACATTGTAATGCGGGTAAAGACCGCGCAGGCGTCGCCGTCACGCTGATCCTGGAGGCATTGGGCGTGGAGCGTGAGACCATCATGGATGAATTTCTGCTGACCAACGAGATGGCGCGTACTGAAGCAAAAGCGGCTTTCATGGCCAGGGAAAGCAGAAAATCCGGTCACGGACGGAGTGCCGGCAGATCACCATCAGCCAACGCCTGGTCTCCCATCGTGGGCGTGCGCCCGGAGATGCTGGAGGCCTTTTACGCAAGCGTGGATGAACGGTATGGATCGATAGATGCTTTTCTGACCGAAATTGGTGTTGATCCGGTCGCCCGCGGCGCGCTGACTGCTTCGTTGACCATGGAGAAATTGGAAAGCACCATGGGGCAATGAGGAATCCGCTGGAATCACCGGCCCGAAAACCGAATTCTGAAGTTGACGGTGTGGACCGCTATACTCGACCACTGTGTTTAAGGTGTTCGAAAAAAGGTCACATATGTTCAGTTTGAAACTTGCGGTGATTCCAGCTGTTTTGGCCAGGTCAGGTGTGCTTCTTGCGGTGGTGCTGTTACTGATCCTTGCCAGCCGCGGAGCGTGGGCTGTCGCACCAGAATTCGACCCTTCAGTATTGCTTGGAGAACGCCCCTCGGCGGGCGGGGAACCGTTGGTTGTTGAAGTGGGTGCATTCATCATCGACATTGATGAAATAGATGACGTCAATCAGCGCTTCAATATCGACATGTTCATCGTCGTGCGCTGGCAGGACCCTCGTCTTGCGTTGCCCGAGGAAGAAAGGAAGGGGCAGACGCGTTTCATGTCCCTTGACGGCATCTGGACACCGCGGGCGCTGATTCTGAACAACCGCGGGCTCAACTACCATTTGCGGGAAGGCGTTGAGGTCGATGACCTGGGTAATGCGAAGGTCAAGAACCGAATGACGGGCGAACTGGCGGCTAATCTCGAGTTCCAGGAATTTCCATTCGACACGCAGCGGCTGCCTGTCGATATTGTTTCCTATCAGTACTCCACTGATGAAATGCAGTTTTCCCTTTCTTCCAGCCTCATCAGTCATTCAGATCAATTCAGCGTAGAGGGCTGGCATCTCAAAGAACTCGAACCGGAGCTTAGCGTATTCGTGGTGCCGTCCGATGGTTCCGAATTGCCTCGTTTGACCTATGTCATCGAGGCCAAACGCGATTCCGATTACTACGTGTTGACCATGCTGGTACCGATGTCGCTGATTATTTTCATGGCGTGGACGGTATTCTGGTTGCAACCCAATATTGTTCCGCCACGTATTGCCATTTCAACCGCATCGATATTCTCGCTGATTGCGCTCGGTGTCAGCATTCGTCTGGGGCTGCCCAAGGTGTCCTACCTGACGCGGGCAGATTATTTCGTATTGGGGTGTACCCTGATGGTGTTCATCGCCCTTGGTGTGGCCGTCATCGGCAGCCGCTGGGCGAGTTCCGACCGGATGGAAAAGGCACTGCGGGCCAATGCAATCGCACGCTGGGTTTACCTGCTGATGTTTTTCGTCGTCGCGTACATCGCTTTCATTTATTGAACAGGAATTTCGATATGCCTAAAACAATTATGGCCCTGCTGATGCTGGTTGTTTTTATCCTGGCGGCGCCCGCGCATGCCATGCGCGCCATTGGATTCGCGGAGTACCGGTTGCCGGCAGAGGGCGCGATCGCTTTGCCTGTGACCGAAGACGGCACTTTAAGCGGCATTGCTGCGGCAGTGAACGAAGAAACGGGTGGAAGTCTGAAACTGGCCCTGTCCGAGGCCAAGTTTACCGGCAAGGTTGGAGAAACCCTGACCCTGTTTGGCGTCAGGCCCTATGCTCGCATCGATGTCATAGGAGTCGGTTCGGAAACGCTGGATCGGGTTGCTGCTGAAAACTTTGGAGGACGGGTTGCTGCGCTTAACGACGGTTCCAATGGCGCGCCTCTGAACGTATTGTGGCAGGGTGTGAAGAGGGCGCCGGATGCCAATGCCTCTCGCGTGGCACTTGGTTTCCTGTTGGGTGACTATCGCTTCGACCGTTATCAGCAGGACCGCGTCGATTCCGCCCTGCGAGGGAAAGTGACTTTCCTGGGTGACGATCCGTCCGCCGCTGACCAGTACAACAATGACCTCGTCCACCTGGCATCTTCGGTCTACCTGGCCCGGGACCTTGCAGCCGAACCCGCCAATGTGATTTATCCCGAGTCGTTTGTCGAGCGTGTACGTGACGCCTTCAAAGGCCTGGCAAATGTGCGCATTCGCGTGCTGGACGAAAAAGAACTGGCCCAGCAGGGCATGGGTGCACACCTGGGTGTGGGCCAGGGATCGGCGCGTCCGCCGAGGCTATTGGTTGTCGAGTACAACGGCGGAGCCGACGAACCGCCACTCGTTCTCGCCGGGAAAGGTATCACTTTTGACTCGGGTGGGATCTCACTTAAGGGCAACGATGGTATGGGCCGGATGAAGGCCGACATGACGGGCGCTGCAGTTGTATCTGCGACGGTGCTCGCTGCTGCTCGCCGGCAAGCAGGGACAAACCTGGTCGCGCTGGCAGCGTTGGCGGAGAATATGCCCGGGAGCCGCGCTACACGCCCGGGCGATGTATTGATATCCATGTCCGGTAAAACCATTGAAATCAAATCCACTGACGCCGAGGGCCGCCTGGTATTGTCGGATGCTGTTTGGTATGGACAGCAGGAATATTCGCCGGATGTGCTGATCGATGTGGCCACACTGACCGGCTCGGTTTCTCGTGCCGTGGGCGAGGGCTATTCCGGCCTGTTCAGTAATAATGATGCGCTTGCCGGGCAGTTGACCGCCGCCGCCAGGCAGGCGGGTGAACCCACCTGGCGACTGCCGCTGGATCCCTTGCACTATGAACAAATCAGTTCGCCAATCGCTGACGTGTTGAACGGCAGCAGTGGCAGGGCCGGAGCCAGCACGGGTGCGGCCTTTATCGGTAGCTTCATCCAGCCGGGCCAGGTCTGGGCGCATTTTGACATCGCGGGGGTTGATTTCCAGGAGGACCCCCTGCCCACGGTGCCGAAAGGATATTCGGGCTACGGCGTGCGGATGCTGGATCAGTATATTCGGGATGCCAGGTCTGACGGGCAGGCGAACTGATGGACGAAGCCAGGGGTCCGCTCTAAATAAATCAAAGATTTAGCTTGTAAATGGCAGCGTTTACCTATACTGTGACGCCGCCAGACCCGTATTAAGGTTATGACGCTTGTTGAGGTCAAGCCGGGTTTGGTTAACAGGTTAGTTGCGTGTCCAACAGGTCTTCTCAGATTTCAAATCAGTATTCTACGAATTTTGGTTTTTTGAGATAAGCGATTGATCATATTTTTATTATTTCAAAGGTAAATCAAAATGACGACAGGTACTGTAAAGTGGTTCAACGAATCCAAAGGATTCGGTTTCATCTCTCCCGAAGATGGCAGCAAGGACGTGTTTGTTCACTTCTCTGCTATCCAGGCTGACGGATTCAAGGTGCTGGCAGAAGGCCAGGCTGTTACGTTTAACGTGGAAGACGGTCCGAAAGGCCCGCAGGCCACCAACGTAGTTGCAAGCTAAGTCGAATCATCAAGTCGACAGAAGGCCCCCGCCACCGTGCGGGGGTTTTTTTATGTGTGATTTCTTTTGCAGTTGGTCCGAATTAGGTGCAGGGGGGACCGACCCGTCCCCCACTGCGTATCCCGACACACTTTTGTCGGGTGGCGAGATATTCCGCCATCCCGTGCGTTAAAGAGCCTTTCCGTGTGCTCCCCCCTTCTTGATACTCCTACCATACGCCTTCCTTCAAAAATATGCAAATTTGGCTAAATTTAGTTCAAACCCGCATGGTTGAGGGATTTGGTGTGTCGGCAGAATTGGCTAAACAATAAGTCTGGAATTCGTGATCAATTTTGCCTGGAAGTGAGTGATGGGTAACCCCAGGGGCCGCGCTGGAGCAGGAAAGTGTGACTCCTTGTACAATAGTTGACTGGATTGAAGGAATGAGCCGATGAGCAGACCCGCCGACCTGATACCGCAGGCAAAAACAGAATCGAGCACACCGTTGCGCTTCGTGACCGCCGCCTCCCTGTTTGACGGCCATGATGCCGCGATCAACATCATGCGCCGGCTGATCCAGGCGCAGGGAGCGGAGGTTATCCACCTGGGACACAACCGCAGTGTGCTGGACATTGTGCGTGCGGCCATCCAGGAAGACGCCGACGCCATTGCCATCTCTTCCTACCAGGGCGGCCATATCGAGTTTTTCAAGTACATGGTGGATCTGCTCAAAGAGCGCGATTCAGAGCATATCCGCGTTTTTGGTGGCGGAGGCGGCACCATCACGCTGGACGAAATCCGCGAACTGGAAGCCTATGGCATCGAACGGATTTACCATCCGGATGATGGTATGCAATTGGGGCTGGTGGAGATGATCGAGGACGTGGTCAAGCGCGCCGCGGATCGGCGCATACCCACCGAGTTTCCCGGCCAGCTGGACCTGGATAATGCCAAGACTATCGCGAACGTGATTTCCGCCCTGGAAGACCAGGTGTTCGGTGAAGCCGAGCTGAAGCTGAAACGTCGTGAATGGCAGGGCAGGGAGAAGCAGGCTCCAGTGGTGGGGATCACCGGCACGGGTGGAGCCGGCAAATCATCAGTGACCGACGAGTTGCTGAATCGCTTCGGACAAAGCGCTCCCGGCATGAAAATCGCGGTGTTGGCAGTGGATCCCACGCGTCGGCGCACCGGTGGCGCCTTGCTGGGTGACCGCATCCGCATGAACTCGCTGCGCAATGAAAACATCTACATGCGCAGCATGGCCACGCGGCGCCAGCACCTGGCCACTTCAGCTATTTTGCAAGACGCCATCGCTTTTCTGAAATCAGCCGGCTTTGACCTGGTGATCGTGGAAACCGCCGGCATCGGCCAGTCCGATTCCGAGATCGTCGACATGGTGGATTTTCCGATCTACGTGATGACCAGTGATTTCGGCGCCCAGAGCCAGTTGGAAAAGATTGACATGCTGGACTATGCGGAACTGGTCGTGCTGAATAAATTTGACAAGCGCGCGGCCGAGGACGCCCTGCGAGACGTTCGTAAGCAATGGAAACGTAACCACCTGGCGTTCCAGGCCACTGATGAGGACATTCCCGTGTATCCGACCATCGCGAGCCAGTTCAATGATCCCGGTGTGACCTGGATGTTCGTCAACCTGTGCCGCTTGTTGCGTGAAAAATTGAATTTGCCTGCAGAAAGCTGGTCGCCAGATGTTGATACCCGGGTCAAAGCACCCAAGGCCACGGTATTGATTCCGGGCCAGCGCAGCCGTTACCTGTCTGAGATTTCCGAACAGGGCCGGGCGATCAATGCAGACATTGAGCGCCAGGCGGAGGCAGCCAGCAAGGCACAAAATTACTACGAGTCACTCCGGGCGCTCAAGGATGAACACCTGCCTGAGCCTTTTGCGCGTTATGTTTCTTTCGCCTTGCGGGAGGAGCACGCAGACCGCTCCCTGTTGCTGTTGCGCCAGCGCTATGACAGCGCTATCGGCGAATTGAATGAAGATGCGGTGCAATTGCTGCGAGGGTGGCCGGAGCGCAAGAAAGGATTGCGCACCGAGCAGCATGCCTATGAAGTACGTGGCCGGGAAATCACCGGTTCCAACTACCGGGAATCCCTCAGCCGCCTGCAAATACCCAAGATAGGCATGCCCAGGGATGCGGACTGGGGAGAACTGCTGTCTTTCCTGATGCGAGAAAATCTGCCCGGGTACTATCCCTACACCGCCGGCGTCTTTCCGTATCGACGGGCTGGCGAAGACCCGATCCGCATGTTTGCCGGAGAAGGCACGCCGGAGCGGACCAATCGTCGTTTTCACTTGCTCGCCAAGGGCCAGCCGGCGGTTCGGCTGAGCACGGCGTTTGATTCGGTGACGCTGTATGGCGAAGACCCGCATACGCGTCCCGACATCTACGGCAAGGTCGGAAATTCCGGTGTATCCATTGCTACGCTGGATGACATGAAGAAACTTTATTCGGGCTTCGACCTGTGCGCGCCCAATACCTCGGTTTCGATGACGATCAATGGCCCTGCGCCGATGATGCTGGCGTTCTTCATGAACACGGCCATCGACCAGCAGATCGAGCTGTACCTGCATAAGCATGGTAAATGGGATGAGGCGAAAAAGAAGATCGCCGAGCATTTCCAGGGGCGGCTGCAACCCCATTACCTGGGTCAGTTGCCGGAGGGCAATAACGGTCTTGGCCTGGCGTTGCTGGGCATTACCGGCGATAAGCTGGTTGACGCGGAAACCTACCGAAGAATCAGGGCGGAAACCCTGACAAAGGTTCGCGGTACCGTGCAGGCCGATATCCTGAAAGAAGACCAGGCTCAGAACACGTGCATCTTCTCGACCGAATTTGCCATGCGGATGATGGGTGATATCCAGCAATACTTCGTCGATCATGGCGTGCGTAACTTCTACAGTGTTTCGATTTCCGGCTATCACATCGCCGAGGCTGGCGCGAATCCGATCAGCCAGTTGGCGTTCACACTGAGTAACGGCTTTACCATCGTCGAATACTACCTGGCCCGGGGTATGGACATTGACGCCTTTGCAGCGAACCTGAGTTTCTTCTTCAGCAATGGCATGGATCCCGAGTACACGGTGATCGGCCGGGTAGCCCGTCGCATCTGGGCCCGCGCCATGCGCGAACGGTACGGCGCCAACCGCCGCAGCCAGATGCTGAAGTACCATATCCAGACCAGCGGCCGCAGCCTGCATGCGCAGGAAATCCAGTTCAACGACATCCGCACGACGTTGCAGGCCTTGTATGCGCTGTTTGATAATTGCAACAGCCTGCACACCAATGCCTATGACGAAGCGATCACAACGCCGACTGAAGAATCTGTGCGAAGAGCTATCGCTATCCAGATGATTATTAACAAAGAATTGGGTTTAAATTTCTGTGAAAACCCCTGGCAGGGCAGTTTTATCGTGGACGAACTGACCGACCTGGTGGAGGAAGCCGTGTACCAGGAATTTGAGCGGATTTCAGAACGTGGCGGCGTACTGGGCGCCATGGACACCATGTACCAGCGCAGCAAAATCCAGGAAGAAAGCCTGTATTACGAAAGCATGAAGCACGACGGCACGTTCCCTATCGTGGGCGTCAATACATTCCTTCCGCCCGACGGCGGGCACGGTGAAGTCGGCGAGATCGAATTGATGCGCAGTTCCGAGAGTGAAAAAGACCAGCAGGTATTCAATGTCGAGAACTTCTGTGAGGTCCACCGTGAAAACGGGAATGTTCAGCTCAGGCGCCTGCAGCAAGTGGCACGGGACAGGCAGAACACGTTCGAGGCGCTGATGGATGCGGCCAAGTGCTGTTCGCTGGGGAGTATGTCACACGCTTTGTACGATGTTGGCGGCGAATACCGGCGGAATATGTAGCACGGCGCAGTGCTAGCGTGCACTGCGCGCATGAAAGTCCTCCAGGATCATATACAGGCAGGGTACCAATACCAGGATGATGGCCGTGGCGAATACGATGCCGAAACCCAGCGATATCGCCATTGGCACCAGGTAGGCCGCCTGCCTGGAAGTTTCGAGAATGATCGGGGTCAGGCCGCCGAAGGTGGTGAGTGTAGTCAGGATGATGGGCCGGAAGCGTCTCAGTCCCGCATTGTGAATCGCTTCGAACACCGTGCTTTCCTCTCTGCGCCGATTGGCCATATCGATCATGATCAGCGCATCGTTGACCACCACGCCGGACAGGGCAATGACTCCCATGAAGCTGATCAGCGACAGGTCAAAGCCGAGCAGGATGTGGCCGATGACCGCACCGATCACGCCGAAGGGGATCGCGAACATCACGATCAGGGGCTGCAGATAGCTGCCAAAAGCGATGGCCAGCAGGGCATAAACAACAGCCATGGCCAGCCCGAAACCACCCCACAACGTGGCGGTGGAATCACGCATTTCCGCCTGGCTGCCTTCAAACGTCCAGGTCAGGCCGGGGTTCTCGGTCCGGAGTTGCGGTAAGGTTTCAGACTGGATGGCCTGCAGCACCCGTGACACATTGCGTTTGGGTTCGACATCCAGGCTCACGTTGACCACGCGCCGGCCGTTTCGCCGGTTGATCGAACTGAATGCTTCGCCACGTTTAACCTCCACGACGTCCAGCAATGGCACCTCTGTGCCAGCGGGAGTGCGTATGACCAAATCCGAAAATGACTGGATATCCTTACGGTCTTCTTTCGGGAGTTTGACACGGACCTCGATTTCATCGGTGCCCCTGATCTGGCGTACCGCCAATGCCCCGAAGAATGCATCCCTTACCTGTTGGCCGACACCTGCCGGTGTCAGGCCGAGGTTTTTGCCCTCGGGGAGCAACGTAAAATCGAACTGCGCCTTGCCCCTGTTGTAATTGTCGTTCACGTTCACGGCGCCTTCGAATTCGCTGACCCGTTCAACGAAGGCCTTGCTGGCCAGTTCCAATACCTCGATGTTCGCATGGCTCAGGTCGATGCTGATGTCCTGCCGCCAACCGCCCGGGCCTCGCTCCGCTTCGAACGTGATCTGGTGGACGCCGGCGATATCGCCAATCTGATCACGCCACAGGGCAATGATTTCCTCTGCGGTTGTGTCATGTTCATCTGGCGGTTTCATGACGATTTCGACGTCGATGAAACTGCCGCCGCGAACATTGGTCTTGATGCCTTCTGCTACCCGGTAAAGGTCGTGCTCGTCAAACATGCGACGGGTCGATTGAGTGACTTCATGGGCCACCCTGGCGGCCTGGTCGGGCGTGGTGCCAACCGGCAGGCGAATCCCTGCTTCGATTTCATCAGCGGCCACCTGCGGCATCATGATCATGCCCATGTGTCCGCTGCCGGCATAGCCGCCAACCACAAGCAGTAGCGCAAGTGCCGTGCTCAACGTGATGTAGCGATGGCGCAGGCACATGTCCAGGAAGCGTCGGTAATGTGTGTTGACGAAGTGGCTGAAGCCCCTGGCAAACGACTGCTGCATCTCATGCAGGCGCCGGCCGGCGCCGGTATGCGGTGTGCTCGAACTGTGCGCCAGGTGCGCCGGCAGTATAAACAGTGCTTCCAGCAGCGAGATGGCCAGTACGGTGATGACCACTGCCGGCAGCGGCCACCAGAACTTTCCGGTGGTTCCGGGCATGAACAGCAGCGGTACGAAGGCGACAATGGTCGTGATGATGCTGAAGGTGACCGGTTTTGCAATTTCCTGCGCCCCCCGAATGGCGGCATCCATGTGGCTCAGGCCTTCCTGGCGATACTCGTAAACGTTTTCGCCGACGACGATGGCGTCATCCACGACGATTCCCAGCGCGACCAGGAAGGCGAACATCGAAATCATGTTGATGCTGACGCCGATGGCCGGCAGGAAAAGCAGGCTTCCAACGAAGGAAATGGTCATTCCCATCATGACCCAGAATGCCAGGCGGATCTCGAGGAAAGCGGCAAGAATCAGCAGGACAATGCCGATCGCCATGAAGCCGTTTTCCAGCAACAGCGACAACCTCTGTTCATAATCCCTGGCGCTGTTACCATCGATTCGCCAGGTGACGCCTTCCGGCAGCGTGGTCTCGAAGTCCGCCATCACGGCCTTCACTCGGTCGGCGATCTCCAGTGGTGACTGGTCGCCGATCCGGTAGATTTCGACTTCCACCGATGGCTGCTGGTTGAACTGTGAATGAAACCCGGCTTCTTCAAAGCCGTCGGTGATGGTGGCGATGTCGCCAAGCGTCACCGAGGCGCCACTTTGGGTACTGACTATTTCAATCTGCTGAAACTCGTCCGCCCATTGCCGGCGCCCCGTCAGCCTAAGCAGTACTTCTCCCGCGCTGGTTTCCACCGTACCGGCCGGCACATCCTCGCTGGAACGCCGGATGATACCGGCCACCTGTCCCAGGGTCAGACCGAACTCGCGCAGGCGGTGCTGGGGAATTTCCACGTGGGTCACATAGTCCGGAACGTTGCCCAGCTGAACCTGGGTGATCAGCGGGTCGCTGAGCAAACGGTCACGAAGTTGTTCGGCCAGCTTGCGCAATGTCCAGATGTCGACAGGGCCATAGAGGCCAAGCGAGATGACTTCGCGTTGCTGAGTGAGCAGGCGAACTTCGGGTTTTTCGGTATCGACGGGGAACGTGCGGATTCGATTCACCGCCTGGTCGATCTCCTGGAAAGCCTTCATCCGTTCCGTGGCTGTCACCAGGTCTATACGCACCGTGCCGGAACCTTCCCGCGCTGTCGAGGCAATTTCCTTGATGCCCTGGATTCCCCGGATGGCCTCTTCGACGGGCCGCAGGATGCCTTGCTCTACCTCGGCCGGCGCAGCCCCGGGGTAGCCGACACGAACCTCGACGATATCCAGCTCGAACTCAGGATAGACTTCCTTCTGCATGTTGAAAGCGGTCCAGATGCCGCCCCCGATGAGCAGGATCATCAGCAGATTGGCGGCAACCGAGTGCTGCGCCATCCAGGCAATGGAACTGTCCAGCGAACGTCCGTCGTTACCGGATGATCCGGTCTGCTGGTTCATTCGCTGCCCTCTGAGCCTTCCAGCCTCAGCCTGGCGCCTTCGGCCACCGAGGCCAGGTTGGTGGTAACCACGAGGTCGTCTGCACTCAATCCATCACTGATGTAGGCATAGCGCTTGTCCCGGAATGCGAGCTGCACCGTCCGGATCTCGAGCACGCCCCCGGCGTTGACCCACACCGTGTCATTCTGGCGCAGGTAGTCACGTTCCAGCCGGATGACGTTTTCAATCGGCTTGCCTTTGACCCGGACTTCCACGAACGATCCGACCATCAGGGGCGGCATGCCGGCTGAAGCCTCGTCATGTGCAAGTGGGTCGGCAACGGTCAGCAGCACACGCGCCAGCCGGGTCTCGCTTTCCAGTGCGCCAATCAGGCTGTGCACCCGCGCCTCGCGATAGGTGTCTTCCTGCCAGCCGGAGCGATTCCTGATTTTGGCCGCGGAACCCGTCGGCCCTGAGTTGCCCGGCAATTCGATCCAGCGAAGGTTTGAAACCGGCACAGCAGCCTCTACCCAGTAGAAATCAGTCCCGACCAGTTGCCCGAGGGTGTCGCCCGGTGCAACCTGTGAGCCGACGTTGGCTTCCTGTGTCAGAACCTGGGCTGCGAAGGGTGCGCGAATACGCGTGCGGTCAAGGTTGAGCTGCGCACGCTTCAATCCGGCCTGGGCGGCTTCCACGCGTGCCTGTGCAGTTTTCATCTGGGGCTCACGAAGCACCAGGGCCTTGTAATCGGAAGAGATTGTCCCCTGCAGATCTTCATAGTCATCTCGCGCCAGTTCCTGGCGGCCCAACTCAAGTTCCAGGTCAGCGGACACCTGGTGCAGTTCACTTTGCCGTTCGAGCAACTCTGCCTCATAATCCGACGGGTCGATCTGCAGCAATGTATCTCCCGCACTTACGAATCCGCCTGGCGTAAAAGAATCCGCGATCGAAATAACTTCGCCACTGACTCGCGGGCGCAGAGAAATCTCCTTTTCCGGCCTGACAGTGCCCATGGCAGTGATGGTCGGGCGAAACGTGCCGAACTCGACGGGAGTCACTTCCACGAGCATGGCGGTCTGCTTCGAAGAACTGGTGCGCTGCGCGGTCGGTTCGGTCGAGTAAATCGCGATCAGCGACATGGCCGCCATTAGCAGGACGGTGGCACAAATCAGAAGGGTCTTTTTCCAATTCACCCGGCTTTTGCTCCCTGTTGGGTTTTAGAGGCCATCAGTATGCCGTGAATTATGCAGTAGAGGGGCAGGGCAGTCTTTCTGTTGCGTAGTTTCATGGGCGGCTGTGATGCATTGCAAGTTATTCGGGCATTATAGCCAATAAAACTATACAAAATATAATTCAATCGGATAATATAGTTGATATAAATATACGATAGCGATACAAATATGATTCATGCTGCCAGTAAAACTCTTCCGCAATCGGCACGGGCACTAGGTTACGCCGGTGTTCTGCCGTTTGTCGCCCTCACCCTGCTGCACTTCTTTGGCAACGCAGAGCTTGAACAGTCATCACTGCGAGGGTTCCTGGCATACGGTGCAATCATTCTCTCATTTCTGGGCGGAATCCGTTGGGGGGTTGCGACTCGTTTCGATCGTCTCCAGTCCAGCGCCCTGCTGATTTCAATCC
>JAOUCS010000146.1 GCA_029859645.1 Lysobacterales bacterium
GACTCAGCGCAAAGCGATGCCGGCAAAGAACCGGAAGAAGCCCGTGACGGTCAAAAAAAGCGCTGCTTCAAATCAAAGGCCAGCCAAGTCGACGGTGACGCGCCAGACCAAAACCATTTCAGCTTCCGGCAAGCGGACTGTTTCCAAACAGAAAAGCAGAAACGGCAGTTCAGAGAACTGGGTCACCCGGATGCCTGCAAGCAAAACCAGGGCAACCGCCTATACGCAGAAACAGGCCAGGCCAGAAAAAGTTCAGCAGCCGGCCAAACAGCAAACCGTCCACAAGCAGAGTGGGCAGCAAGCGGTCCCGAAACAGAGCTGGAAGCAACGGTCAGCGCCGGTGAAACAGGCGCCACAAAAGAGCCAGGCAAAATCATTCACGACGCGCCAGAAGTCAAAAATGACCGGCGGTAACAAGACCGGGGACGGGTTGGCCAGGCAGCGAAGTAAAAGGGATTGAAATGAAGAAGGGGTCCGGTCCCGCTGTTGCGGGGGTGCCGGGACCCCTCAGGATTTAGGTTTGAATGGTGGTTGTTGGTCCGGTTCTGTCGAAATATCCATTACCAGGTGCGCACCGTCCAGCCATTCAAATTGGTGGTCATGCTCCGGTTCAAACGACCCCGGCGGCGCTGCGGACTGTTCTGTGAATCGGTCCTGGTGAAGCTGCTTGCATTAGCCGCCGGCCGTTGCGTTTCAACCGTAGAAATAAGTCTTTCAGACTCAAATTCTGCGGTCATTTCACGGTAACCATCTCGTAACATTTTCATTAACATTTGCTTATCTCCATTAGTCATCAAGCTGTAACAATTTATTTTTTGAAATATATGGTCTAACTGATTAAATACCATACCTTTCAGTTGACAATACTAGTGATTCAGCCCAATAATGACTAACGGTTTTTAATGGTTACAAGTTAAGTTTTTCTTAATCGATATGCCCACAGTTCCACTCAACGCATTACGCACTTTCGAAGCTGTCGCCAGCCGCCTGAGCTTTGCTAAAGGCGCCGAGGCTCTGAACGTCACACCCGCCGCTGTGAGTTCCCAGATCCGTGCGCTGGAACAACGGCTTAACCAGGCGTTGTTTCATCGTCATGGCCGGCAGATTTCCCTGACCGAGGCCGGCCAGAAGCTTTTGCCCGGTGTTCAGCGAGGCCTGGCCGAGTTGCGCCAGGCGGTTGAAGTGGTCAGCCAGGATCGCTCCGAGGGTGTGCTCAACGTCACCATGATGCCGTCAATTCTGCAAAAGTGGTTGATGCCGAGGCTGGCCGGCTTTTATAACGCCAAGCCGCTCATCGATATACGCATCAACGTGGACAACGAGTTGGTGGATTTTGACCAGAGCGACATGCATGCAGCGGTCCGCCTGGGCCCCGGTAAGTGGGCGGGGCTGAGTTCCGTGAAACTGATGGATGACTGGATTCTGCCGGTCTGCAGCAAAAAGTTTCTGAAGAAGATGGGGCCGTTCAGTTCAGTCGAGGAGTTACAGGAACGCGGCTTTCTGTTTGCCCCCAGTGCAGTCTGGGACGCCTGGTTTCGAAAATACGGCGAGAGCAACAGAGACAGTCGCTGGTCCCTGCTGAACGACTCGCTGAGCATCCTGATGGCGGCCGAGCAAAGCGAAGGAATTGCGCTGACCCGCTGGTCGCTGGTTTCGCGGGATATCAGCGCCGGAAGACTGGTCCGGCCGGTGGACACCGTGGTCAAAGCGGACTGGTCTCACTATTTCGTGGCGCCCCCGCAGTATTTTGACCTGCCGAAAGTTGCGGATTTCCGGGACTGGCTGATTCAACAGTGTGAGGGTTTTGATCCGCCGGAGTAATGGCGGGCAAAATTTTTACCAGGGATTCTGTCAGTCAGCCACTGAATATTTTCGTTTGCTTAACAGCCGCTGCACCTGGGAGCGCAAGTCTTCAATTTCCGCGAATACATGTTTGCGCTGCTTTTCATTCATTGAGTTGAGAACCTCGGCGAAGGCCGTTGAGACCACCTCCGTGTTGTACTCCAGCAGATCTGTGTACTCCTGGCTCCTCTGCAGCGTGCGATTGGCGTAGGCGACCCTGATGGCCTGTTCCCAGCCGGGCTCTCTTTTCAGCAGGGGCCCAAGGGTGTTGAGCCATTGTTCATGATCTTCCAGCCAGACAGAGTCAAACCGGCGCAATGACCCGGCGGCCCGCAACAGGGTGTCTTCCTGCCTGTCAGTCAGCCGGCCGGTAAATCGTTCCAGGAATTCCTCCAGGTTTTCCGCGTTTTCCTCGACATATTCCTGATCGGTGCGGGAGAGGAACTCATCTTCATATTCGCGGTGCTCCTCCCAGACGCTTTCCATGAATTCCGCCAGTTGCTCGTCGCTCAGGGATTCGCTGAACTCCAGTGCAACGTTCAGCATGTTCTGTTCCACCCGCTCGACTGCGGCAATGACTTCGTCAGCCCAGGAACGCACCTGCTCAGCGCTCACTTCTTTTTGCAGTTCAGTTTCCAGCCGGTCCAGGATGTCCAGGTAATGTCCCAGTTCTTCTTCTTCGTGCCACGCCAGCACCGGCCACAGTTGATCCTGCAGCAAATGCCGCTGATCCCGGGTCAGATCGACATAGCCGTCGACATACCAGGGAATCAGCCAATCCAGGTGCCTGTAAGTAAACGCCGTGGAGCAACCGGCCACCACCAGGGTGAGCAGCAGCACAGCTGAAAGTGTCCTGAAAAATGTAGTGATCAACTCCGATTCCTTAGTTGTTAGACTAGTGCCGCTATGAAAACACAAAAACCTTCACCCGTTGTCCAGGTTCGCCTTAAACAGTTGACCCGGAATTACGCTGAAGGATTACAACAGCATTGCGTGCTGGACCGGGTCAGCGCGGAGTTCCTGCAGGGCCATTCGGTGGCGATTCGCGGCCGCAGCGGCTCCGGCAAATCCACCCTGCTCAACCTGATCAGCGGAATCGACACTCCGGACTCCGGGCAGGTTGAAGTTGCCGGACTCAACCTGACTCAAATGGATGAGCGGCAACGCACGCTGTTCCGGCGGGAACATATCGGGTTCATCTACCAGTCTTTCAACTTGCTGCCGACTTTGACGGTAGCGGACAACCTGCGCCTGGTGCTGGAACTCAACCACGTGCCCGCCATGGAATCGAACCGGCGGATGTTCGAACTGCTCGAAGCCGTGGGCCTGGCTGATCGCAGCGAGAGTTACCCGGATATTTTGTCAGGCGGTGAGCGCCAGCGGGTGGCGATCGCCAGGGCTTTGTGCCATGAGCCTTCGCTGCTGTTGGCAGACGAACCCACCGGAAACCTGGACGACCGGACTGCACAGGAGGTGCTCGATTTGCTGGACAGGCTGGTGCGGCAAACGGGTCGCACGATGATTGTAGCCACCCACAGCGCAACCGTATCAGCGTACTGCGACCAGGTGCTGGAACTTCACGACGGCAGGTTGGCGCCGTTGCCTGAAGCCGCCGGGCCGACCTGATGCCGGCACTTTACCGCGCCAGCCTGGGTTACCTGCTGCGGCATCCCTGGCAGCTTGCACTGGCATTGTTGGGCATTTGTATCGGTGTGGCCGTGATCGTCGCTGTGGACCTCGCCACCGAAAGTTCCAGGAAAGCATTTTCACTGTCGATGGAGACCCTCACCGGCAAGGCTACCCACCAGGTCATTGGCGGGCCCCGTGGTGTTGAAGAATCTCTTTACGTTCAATTACGCGTAAAGCATGGACTTCGCAGCATGGCGCCGGTCGCAGAAGGCCGTGTCAGGATTAATGGGGTGGATGTCCGCTTGCTGGGTATCGACCTGTTCGCCGAGCGACAGATCCGCAGCTTCAGCCTGGATGTGACAGCAGATGCCAAAGCCGCCAACGGGGTGTCCGTTACTTCGGTCGAAAATCTGTTCGGAAGCCTGCTGACAGAGCCGGGTGCTGCGCTGATGTCGACGGAGACTGCCACCATGCTGGGGCTGCAAACGGGGCAAGCCTTTGACGTTGAGGCCGGCGGGAAACGATTCAGGGGCAGCCTGCTCGGGCAAATCGGCGGCGATCCCTCGCTGTTACTGGGTGAACTGGTTGTCGTTGATATCGCTGTTGCACAGCAGTGGTTAAATATGGCCGGAAAACTTTCCCGTATCGATGTGCGGATACCTGCAGCAGAACCGGGTAAGCGAGAGGTGTTGGAAAATCTGTTGCCGGCCGGCACCCAGTTGCTCGATGCCTCCAGCCGCACCCGCTCGATGACCGAGATGAGCACGGCTTTTATGACCAACCTGTCGGCAATGAGCCTGCTGGCGTTGCTGGTTGGCTTATTCCTGATTTATAACAGCGTGAGTTTTGCGGTGCTGCAACGGCGGGGGCTGATCGGCGTTTTGCGGGCGCTTGGGGTCAGCCGGGCGCAAACCTTTTCGCTGATCCTGGCAGAAGGGTTGGCGCTCGGCCTGGTTGGAGCCACAGCAGGCGTATTACTCGGTATCTGGCTGGGTGATTACTTGCTGGTGCTGGTGTCGCGCTCGATTAATGACCTGTACTTCCGGGTGACTGTGACGGATGTTTCGATCAGCCTGTTTACGCTGGTCAAAGGGCTTTTGGCCGGGTTGGGAGCGACCCTGGTTTCTGCAGTGATACCGGCCATTGAAGCCGCTTCGTATCCACCGCGCCTGGCTCTGTCCCGATCGGTGATCGAACGGCGTGGCCGGCAAACTGTACCGTTGCTCGCTCTTTCGGGTGTTGCGCTTGGCCTGGCGGCGTTATTCTTGCTAAACATCTCGGGCAGTCACCTGGTGGCCGGTCTGACCGCAGTTTTCATGTTGATTCTCGGTTTCGCGCTCTGTGTGCCGCTGGCTGTGCGCATCATGACCTTTTTACTGGCGCCATTGGCAGGCAAGCTGGGTGGAACCGGCGCCCGATTGGCGGTGAGTGGTATCGAAGCCAATCTCAGTCGAACCGGTGTTGCCATTGTGGCACTGGCGGTCGCGGTTTCGGCCACGATCGGAGTCAGCGTGATGGTGGAAAGCTTCCGTGGCTCGGTCAGTACCTGGCTGGACCGGACTCTGCAGTCCGATCTTTATGTCGCGGCGTCGGGTGCCCCGCTGGATCCGAAACTGATCACTGAACTGGTTCAAACGCAGGGGGTTGCCGCCTACAGCAGCAGCCGCAGAGTATGGCTGGAAAATCCGCAGGGACGGCTCCGCCTTTTCGTTTTGCAACTGGCACCGGGCCGCTATCCCGGTTCGGAGATTCTCGATGCCGAACCGGCACAGGCCTGGAATGGATTTGAACATGAATCTGGGGTGATGATCTCGGAACCACTCGCATTTCGCCGTGGCCTGGGCGCCGGCGATACCATCAGCCTGGTCACCGACTCGGGTGAGCGGGCGTTTGATATCGTGGGCACATTCCGCAGTTATGACGTCAACGGGGGTGCGGTGTTGATCAGCCGCTCAAGCTATGACCGGTTCTGGGATGATCCGGCGATCGATTCCATCGGTCTGACGCTCGTTGCCGGCGCGGAGTCTGCGGATGTGATGAGCCGGCTACAGGCGATTGCGCAGAACCGCCAACCCCTGGTAATGCGCTCCGATGCCGAGATACGCGAATTGTCCCTGCGGGTTTTTGACCGCACTTTTATTATTACCGATGTGCTTTACTGGCTGGCCACCGGGGTCGCGTTTATTGGCATCCTGGGCGCCATGCTGGCTTTGCAAATGGAGCGCGCCAGGGAACTGGCCGTGATGCGGGCACTGGGAATGACCCCGTTCCAACTGGGCGGCATGGTGACCACCCAGACGGCGGTCATCGGGCTGTTCAGCGGCCTGGCCGCAGTACCGCTGGGACTGGTCATGGCCTGGATGCTGATCGAGGTGATCAATCGACGGGCTTTTGGCTGGCGCATGGATATCCTGTTGTCCTGGCAGGTACTGGCCGTGGCTATCGCTTTTTCCGTGGTCGCTGCATTCATGGCAGGAATTTATCCGTCGTGGCGGGCTGCCTCCAGTTCACCGGCGCTAGCCATGCGGGAGGAGTAAGGCGATCAGCAGAAACTTTTTCATCGTTGCAGGCCTGGCGATTCTGCTGTTGCTGCTGCTTGTGATCGGTCACAACTTCAGGCTGGAACCGGCTCCCTCAGCAGCCTCAGAGGAGACAGGTAGCGGCCAGCGACTGTCGGAACTGTTGGGAAGTCAGCGCCCGGAAGGGTACGCCATTGCCCGGCAGCCGAGGGTATTCACGTTCCCCCGCGATCACGGTCCCCACCCTGAGTTTCGTAATGAATGGTGGTACCTGACGGGCAACCTGGAAGACGAACGCGGACACCGCTTCGGCTATGAATTCACCATATTCCGGTTTTCTCTCACGCCTTTCACCGGGGAGGTAGCGGACCCGGTGGGTTCATCCGAATGGAAAACTGACCAGGTTTACATCGCCCACTTCGCGGTAACCGACGGCGACAGGAAAAAGTTCTACGTGGAACAAAGGTATGCCAGGGGCGCCCTGGGGCTGGCAGGGGCGCAAAGCGATCCATTCAGGGTTTGGGTTGAAAACTGGTCGATTGCCGAAGCAACTGGACAGGCTGCAGGTGGTCGTTCGCCGGAAAACTGGCGGATTGATGTGGGTGCGGACAGTTTGGCGCTGCAACTCGATCTTCGAGCTGAAAAACCCATCATTCTGAACGGTGTGGATGGCCTGTCGCAAAAATCTGATGAGGTTGGTAATGCATCCTATTACTACTCGATTCCGAGGTTGAGCAGCAGTGGCAGGATACGGGTCGGCGGCGAGCAGTTCACGGTAAGCGGGACTTCCTGGCTGGATCGCGAATGGAGCAGCAGCGCACTTGCGGACGATCAACAGGGCTGGGACTGGTTTGCCCTGCAATTGTCAGACGGTAGCGACCTGATGTATTACAACCTCAGAAAAACCGACGGAAGCCAGGACCGCCACAGCGCAGGAACCTGGATCGATAAAAACGGCAAGGCCCGCCATCTTTCCCGGGATGAAGTGCAGATCAGTGAAACGGATGAATGGGTGAGTCCGCGTGGCGGAACCTACCCGGGGCGTTGGGAAATCAAAGTGCCTTCACTGGGCCTGGTACTGTCGGTAAGCCCTATCCTCCCCGACCAGGAACTGGTTACGACCGTGCGCTACTGGGAAGGAGCGGTTGACGTCGAAGGGTCAAGGGACGGCCAAAGTATTCGGGGACGCGGGTATGTCGAACTGACCGGTTACGCAACCCCCTGACGACCGGCCTTACCTGTTGGCAAGGCGTACGCTTTCCGGGTTCATCGAAAACGGCAACTGGACAGGCTCATAACGGAGTGTGCGCCCGCCTTCAGTGGCCGCCTCGAGGGCCAACCAATGTTTGCTGTCGCGGGTATACCACAGAGTGATCGGACCCTCTGCCATCGTGATTTCGTAGCGGATAGACGGAATCGGCTGGTCATCTATCAACACGGTGTCTTCACCCTGGCCGGTGATAGCCACATCAACAATTTTACCCGTTTGAGAATTCAGCAATTGGCTGGAATCGAGGAACGTGGGGTTCCAGTAGGCAAAACTCCGGACGCAGGAGGATACGATGGTTTGCGGAACACCGGAATTGGTGACCACGGTGAAGCCATCGGTGACCGTTTCGCCAACCACTTTGAGCAGTTCGCCATTGTCGTCTGTTGCAGATTCAATCTGTTGCAGGCAGCCGTTTTTCCAGATTTCGAGATTGTCGTGGTCATAGCTGTAGGCATTGATAAACAGGATTTTCACGTCGAAATCCGCACTGATCGAGACGGTGCGCTGGTCTCCCTGGCGGGTCACGCGGAAGTCGTGAAAACCGATTTCCCGCTTGTCCAGCGAAACCTTGAATCGCCATAGCTGCTCCTGTACATCGGAGGGAAATGCAGCATCGGCGCTGTCGGCTACCACAGGCTGTGCCAGCGGCGCGCCCAGCAGCAGTGCAGCGGCTATCATGATTTGCTTGCCCCATCTATTCATAACCCAGCTCCAGGTGTGACAACTGGCGGCGGGCAACGGTCTCGCCCCGATCCGGGCCCGGTTCCAACCACGGGCTGTCGATGATGCTGTCGGCGGTCAGGATCAG
>JAOUCS010000147.1 GCA_029859645.1 Lysobacterales bacterium
GGCCTTTTTGCTGATCAAGCCGAATTACCCGCGCACCAATGGAATCAGCAGCGGGTGCAGTCATGCCATCATCAGAGGCGTCGTCCACCACCACGCATTCGATGTTCTGCCAGGTAGAATCGGCTAAGGATTGCAGACACTTCTGGAGGTCAACGCCCCCGTTGAATACCGGTAACACAACTGAAACCAGAGGGTCAGACATTTACTGCCGCTGTTCGCTGCTGTCATTCAGCATGATATTAAGTTCATCAAGCTTTGTCTGCGTCAAAGAAAAATGGGGGTTCAGACGGATGGCAGTCTCCAGGTGGTTCCTGGCCTCAAGCAACCGGGTACGTTGAGTCGGGTAGAGTTTCATCAGCATTTCAGCGGTTATGAGTTCTTTCATATACGGTTGTTTTTCAGCCTTGACGGCCAGTTCGAATTGAGTTTGCGCCTCTTCGGTTCTGTTCTGACGGGCGTACAGCAAGCCCAGGGAATAATGGGCTGATGCTTTCCCTGTCCGGCTGTTCTGCGCAGACATGTAAGCCTTTTCAGCCCTGGCAATCAGTCCGGATCTTTCATAGACCTGGCCACAGGTAGCGCTCAAAAACCAGTCAAGTTGTAACTGGTCCCGGTGCCTGTCGCAAATTTGCCTGGCCCTTGAAAAGTCACGTTCCAGGATAAGCGCAGAGACGAGGGCCTGCAGGTTTTTGACGTTGCGACTTCCTTTTTTATAATCGCTCTCTGTCACCGCGACGGTGCTTCTCCAGTCCGCGTTACGTGCCCAGGTGAGCGGAGTGAGCACGCTCGCGAACGAGAGGATCAGCACGGCGACGATCCTGACAGAGAGTTTTGAAAACAGCCAGTAAAGCAGAAAGGCCAGTGAAATTGCGAGACCCACAGCAGGTAAATAAAGAAATCTCTCAGCAAGCACGGGAGGTACTGCGGATTGGCTGAATATCTGGCTGGTTGGGAGCAACGCCACGTAGAAAATCGCGAGCCCCAGCAAAGGGCCGGGGTATTTGCGCAGGTAGCTGGTAACAGCCAGCCCGATCATTGCTGCCTGGACAGAAAATGCCAGCCAGAAATTGGCGCTGGCAGGGCCGTGAAATGCCAGAATCGGATGCGGCCAGACCATCAGCAGCAGCGCTTCGAACCATATCCTGATTGCAGGATACAGCTTGCCCGGGTCGAATCCCAGGCTGAGCCTGTTCAGCAAGGGCTCCCGGGCTTCTTCTGTGCCCGCCTCGACAACGGCTTGTTGAAGTGTCCCGGCCTGTTGCAGGTCGCCGACTTGTTGCAAAGCGCCAAACTGATGCACGGCTCCGCCGTGTTGTAAGTTTCCAACGTGTTGCAGGTCTCCAACGTGTTGCAATTCTTCAGCGTGTTGCAGTGCGCTGATTTGTAGCAGTGAGCTGACGGACTCTTCGGAGCTCAGGGCGATCGCCCGAAACGTGAAGTAAACAGCAAGTGGCAGCAGCATTGAAATGACAGGAATGCATTGGCGGACTCGTTGTTGCCAGT
Organism: Lysobacterales bacterium; assembly: GCA_029859645.1. GTDB lineage: Bacteria > Pseudomonadota > Gammaproteobacteria > Xanthomonadales > SZUA-36 > JAHEFT01. The sequence goes on from JAOUCS010000147.1 coordinate 1,504, forward strand.
CTCCCGGTGTGACGACGAATAAAATGATTGCAGTTATGGCCGGAAAGGTAACGGCTGTCTCCTTGCAAAAAAGAATCACCAGAAAGATCAGGTTCAGCCCAGCCCAGCTTTTGAGCTGATGTGTCCCTACTCGCGGTAAAAACCACCAGAGGCCTGCAACGACACCCAGAGCTACCCAAATGCCGGAACGGTTAAAGATCGAATTTACCGTTTCGGTATGAACCGGATGAACGGCATAAACGATCGCCGCGAGTAGTGCGGCATAGACGGATAGCCTGGGAACGGATCCTGTTGCCAGGAACAGGTGACGGATCAGTCCAAAAAGAGCAAGGCAGACAAGCGAGTGCAGCAGAACGTTTACCAGGTGAAAACCCACGTACCAGCTACCGAAAATCTTCATTTCCATTGCGACGCCCAGCAAAAACACAGGCCGGTACAGGCCGGATACCTTGCCCGCTGATGCCCAGACATCGTTGCTGAAAAACGCACCCACGTTGGCAAGGCTCAATTCCATCGACCGGTTTCCGGGTGAGAATGTGACGTCGTCGAACGTGAGGCTATTGTGCAGCGAATTGGCGTAGGCCATCCATGCCACCATCACTACCAGGGTCATTGCGAGAATGGCCAGGTTCCGGTCTGCAAATTCGGCTTTGGTGGCTGTTTTTCCGGTGTTTGTCCCCGCGTTTTTTTTTGAATGTTTGAGGGTGGTGCTTTTTGCGCGGTTGCGGCTGCGTCTGGACATCGCGCCAGTCTACAAACTACCTGTTAGGGCATCAAGATTTTCCGTCGGCGTCATCAGGTTATTTTATCAACCGTGCAATCCAGCTGTCCGTCGCTCACGCGAGCAAGGACCCGGTCTCCCGGCTTCACCTGGTCAGTGGCATAAACGACTTCACCGGAATCGCCGCGAGTAATGATCGAGTAACCCCTGCCGATGGTTTCCAGTGGAGAGACTGCCTGCAAAGTGCGCGCAAGGCCGGCGAGTTGCTCCTGTCGCTGGTTAAGGCTGGACAGAGACACTTGCTGGAGCGATTTTCGAATCGCATCCAATCGCTTGCTGAAAGCTGAGACCACGTGGTCCGGTCGAAAGGCGATTAGCCTGCTGGCCAGTGTTTCAATCTGTCGTGACTGGTCCGCAAGATACCTTTCTGCCCCGCGTTTCAAAATCCCCTGTTGTGACCGCAGGTGCTCCGCCTGTCGCGCCAGTTCACTGGCGGGGTGCCGTTGATGCAGACGATGCACAATGTGATCCAGTTTCTGGCTTTCCTGCTGCAACCTGGCCTCCATACGCGCCGTGATTTGTCGTTGCAGTTTTGTAAAACCAGCCTTGAGGACTGTGGCATCGGGAGTCGCCATTTCCGCGGCAGCAGAAGGTGTGGGCGCCCTGAGGTCTGCGACGAAATCGGCAATACTGAAGTCGGTTTCATGGCCCACTGCAGAAATCACCGGAATAGCGGAAGCAAAAATACCGCGTGCCACTGTTTCGTCATTGAAAGCCGCCAGGTCTTCAAGCGATCCGCCGCCACGGCTGACGATGAGCGTATCGGCCCAGGCCTGGCGGTTAGCGGCGAGAATTGCCGAATGAATCTTTGCCGGTGCCTCCACACCCTGCACCGGCACCGGGTAGATGCGGACTGCGGCTACCGGCCAGCGTCTTTCGAGCACGTGCAACAGGTCCCTGACAGCGGCGCCACTGGCCGAAGTGATGATGCCAATGCGGGACGGATAGGTGTGTATGGGTTGTTTAGCAGCAGGATCAAAAAGTCCTTCCGCTTCCAGTCTTTTCTTCAATTCCTCAAATTGGCGCTGCAGGAGACCTTCACCCGCATCCTCGAGACCATCCACGATGAACTGGTAATCGCCACGTGGCTCGTAAAGGCTGATTCTTCCTCTCGCCAGCACCTGCATGCCATTTTCGACAGCGACTCTTGTCCGGTTGGCTGCAGAGCGAAACATGGCGCAACGAATCTGCGCCTTGTTGTCCTTGAGGCTAAAGTACAGATGGCCTGAAGCTGGCCGGGCGAGATTCGATATTTCCGCCTCCAGCAATACCCTTGGAAAGCCTGTTTCCAGGTGCAGTTTGACTTCCCGGTTCAGCTCGCTGGGTGTGTAAACATGTTCTCCAACCTGTTTCATTAGCTGATGATAAACTCCGCGAGTCGAAAACGCATGGAGTCCTTGATGAAAAATCGGTTACTGTTTTCTCCCGGCTCATGGCTCACCCACCTTTTTGGCCTGTTGGTTTTCGGGTTGATGACCGCCGCCTGTAGCGAGCGGCCGGAGCCAACCGGGTCGGACGAGCCGGACAGATCAAGCCAGGCTGTGACTTCAACCAGTGAACTGACAGTGATCCTCAATGCCAGGTTGCACACGTTTGACCAGGAAAATACCTCGATCGAATCGGGCGCAATGGCGTTTGATGCAAGTGGGCGCATTGTCGGGATCGGCGAGCTCGATCCGATGCTGGCCAGGTTCCCCGGAGCCAGGCAGGTCGACTTGCAGGGCAAAACCGTTTTGCCGGGACTGATTGATTCTCACGGACACCTCCATGGCCTGGCGGTTTCGTTCACTCGCGCCAACCTGGTCGGCGCCGCCAGTAAGCGGGAGGTGATGGACCGCCTGCGGGAATTTGCGGCTGACCTGCCCGAGGGTGAGTGGCTGCTGGGCAGGGGCTGGGATCAGAACGACTGGCCTGAGCAGGTTTTCCCGGACCGGCAAGACCTGGATGCCGAGTTCCCGGACCGCCCCGTCTGGCTTCGCCGAATTGATGGCCATGCCGCATGGGCCAATAGCGTAGCAATGGACCAGGCCGATGTTGACCTCGGCGGAGATTGGCAGGAAGAGGGCGGCTACGTACACCGGGATGCGAATGGCCAGGCAACCGGCATCTTTATCGATGGCGCCATGCAATATATTGAAAAAGTGGTTCCTGAGACCTCCCCGGAATTGATCGATGCTGCCCTTGATGTCGCGACCAACAGGCTGGTAAGCCTTGGCATCACGGGGGTGCATGATCCCGGAATCAACCGTGACGTCATCGCCCTTTACCAGCAAAAAATCAGCCAGGGATCTTTTCCGCTCAGGGTTTACGCCATGGCCGATGGCATGAATGAAACCACCGACTGGTTATGCGAATCCGGACCGCTGAGCGATCCGTCCGGCAGGTTGTTCATGCGTTCCGTCAAGCTTTACGCGGATGGCGCACTGGGAAGCCGTGGAGCAGCTTTGCTGCAAGACTACTCCGATGAACCCGGGAACCGCGGATTGATGTTTATCAGCCAGCAAGAACTGGCCTCAGCACTGCAAAAAGTCTTTTCATGCGGCCTGCAGACGGGCGTGCATGCGATCGGTGATGCGGCTAACCGGCAGGTTCTGGACGCTTACGAGCGCGCTTTATCGGAGTTTCCGGATAATCCCGGCCGACACCGGGTGGAACACGCCCAGATCCTGGACCCGGACGATATCCCCCGGTTCGCCGAGATGGATATTATCGCGGCCATGCAACCGATCCATGCCACCAGCGACATGTACTGGGCGGATGAACGACTGGGTGAGGCCCGCCTGGCGGGCGCCTATGCCTGGAAAAGCCTGCTGGAAAAAGGAGCGGTCCTGGCCTTCGGCTCCGATTTTCCGGTTGAGGCGGTCAATCCTATGCTGGGTATTTACGCGGCCGTGACGCGACAGGACCTGAAAGGCTGGCCGGAGGGTGGCTGGCAGGCACAGGAGCGGCTCAGCCGGACAGAGGCGATACGGGCCTTTACCCTGGATGCTGCTTATGCAGGTTTCATGGAGCAATCAGTCGGTTCCCTGGAAACCGGCAAGCAGGCAGATTTTATCGTGCTGGAGTCAGATATCCTGCAGATACCGGCAGATGAAATTCCTGAAATCCAGGTCATCCAGACCTGGGTTGACGGGGCACGTGTTTATTCCAGGGAGCGGGCCCAATAATAATCCTTCGCGGTGATTTCATTAGGGCTCGCCGCACGATATAATTAATCGATTAACTCTTCGACGCCCGGCCCGCACCGGGCGTTTTGCAACAGGAGATTTTCCAGCATGCAGTTAATCGGTGAAGCCCTTACTTTTGATGATGTGTCCCTGGTTCCTGCCTATTCACAGGTTTTGCCGGGAGACGTCGACCTGAAAACACGCCTGACCCGGGAAATCAACCTGAACGCTCCACTGGTATCTGCAGCAATGGATACGGTCACAGAAGCGAGGCTGGCAATCGCCATGGCGCAGGATGGCGGTATCGGCGTGGTGCACAAAAATATGACGCTTGAACAGCAGGCTGAACAGGTGCAGATCGTCAAGAAATTCGAGGCAGGCGTTATCAAGGACCCAATTACCGTCCGGCCCGATACGAGTATTCGCGAAGTGCTTGACCTCACTCACCGGCACAATATTTCCGGGGTCCCCGTTGTCGATGGCAATGAACTCGTGGGAATTGTCACCAGCCGCGACCTGCGCTTTGAGAAGCGCCTGGGCGACCCCGTGCGCAATATCATGACCGGCAAAGACAATCTCGTCACCGTGCAGGAAAACGCCAGCCAGGACGAGATTCTGAACCTGCTTCACCGGTACCGGATCGAAAAGGTCCTGGTCGTCAATGAGCAATTCGAATTACGTGGCCTGGTCACCGTCAAGGATATCCAGAAGTCGACGGATCATCCGAACGCAGCCAAGGATTCGCAGGAGCGCTTGCTGGTTGCAGCAGCAGTCGGCGTTGGCGGCGATACCGAGGACCGTGTCGCAGCTCTGGTGGCATCAAACGTGGACGTAATCGTCGTAGATACGGCCCATGGTCATACCAAGGGCGTGCTGGAGCGGATTCGATGGGTCAAGTCACAATTCCCGGAAGTCCAGGTAATCGGCGGTAACGTTACCACGGCCGAAGGCGCCCTTGCGCTGGTCGAAGCGGGCGCCGATGGGGTCAAGGTAGGGCAAGGCCCCGGCTCCATCTGTACGACGAGAATGGTCGCCGGCGTTGGCGTGCCGCAGGTAACGGCCGTTACCAATGTGGCAAACGCGCTGAAAGAATCGGGCGTGCCGTTGATTGCTGACGGCGGAATAAGATTTTCCGGAGATTTCGCAAAAGCAGTAGCCGCCGGAGCCTGGACGGTGATGATTGGTGGACTGTTTGCAGGGACCGAAGAAGCGCCCGGCGAAGTCGAGCTGTTCCAGGGCCGGTCCTACAAATCCTATCGCGGGATGGGCTCCCTTGGCGCCATGCAGGAGGGCTCCAAGGACCGGTATTTCCAACACGATGTGTCGGCTGAAAAGCTGGTGCCGGAAGGGATCGAGGGCAGGGTGCCTTACAAGGGCGCATTGTCGGGAGTCATTCATCAATTGCTGGGAGGTCTTCGCTCTTCCATGGGTTACATGGGGTGCGACACCGTCGAACGGTTCCGCACAGAGTCGCGTTTCGTGCGGATTACCAATGCGGGCATTCGCGAGAGTCATGCCCATGACGTGCAGATCACCAAGGAAGCTCCCAACTACAAGCTGTCCTGAACGAGACAAACATGGCAAGAACAAACGATATTCATCAACACCGAATCCTGATCCTGGATTTCGGTTCTCAGTACACCCAGCTGATTGCCCGGCGGGTCCGGGAGAGCGGAGTTTATTGTGAAATCTGGCCCTGGGATTCGCACGACAGCGAGATCGCTCGCTTCGCACCAAAGGGCATCATCCTGTCCGGTGGTCCGGAGTCGGTTCACGCCGAAGACGGACCGCAGGCGCCAGCCGTGGTTTTTAACCTGGACATTCCCGTGTTGGGAATCTGCTATGGCTTGCACACCATGGCGGCCCAGCTGGGCGGCAAGGTTCTGCCTTCCACTTTCAAGGAGTTCGGTTACGCGAGGGTCACAGTGGACCAGCCTTCGCGCCTGCTGCAGGATATCGAGGACCATGTAGACCCTGACGGTAAGCCGCAACTGGATGTCTGGATGAGCCATGGTGACAAGGTCGTCGAGTTGCCTGGCGGCTTCGAACGGGTGGCCAGCACCGGTTCGGCGCCGGTGGCGGCCATCGCCGACGACGGGCGTGGTTTTTATGGTATCCAGTTTCATCCGGAGGTGACTCACACGGCCCAGGGACAACGTATCCTGGAGCGATTTGTTCACGAAATCTGTAGTTGTGAAGAGGCGTGGACTGCGGAAAACATCATCCGGGACAGTATCCGCAGGGTGCAGGAGCAGGTCGGGGATGACCACGTCATACTCGGTCTGTCCGGCGGTGTGGACTCCAGTGTGGTCGCCGCCTTACTACATCGTGCTATTGGAGATCAGCTGACCTGTATCTTCGTGGATACGGGCATGCTTCGCTACCGTGAGCCAGAACAGGTCATGGCGACGTTCGCGAGGCACATGGGTGTTCATGTCATCAAGGTTGAC
>JAOUCS010000148.1 GCA_029859645.1 Lysobacterales bacterium
CTTCTCTCAATTTGCGGATGATCGTTTCGGGGGTGTATCGTTTCTTCGCCATGATCCAGTTCTCCTGTCAGTTGAAAATACTAACTTAGAAGCTGGACCAGTTTTTTCAGGCTAGGTCAAGCTCATTGCCCTGATGTAACGAACATGCCAGTGATTTGCAGCGTTCCACGTCAGAGCACTCCCCCGGAGCCGAGCTCCGGAGGAGTTTGTTCTCAATTTGGCGGGGCGTACGGGTCCGGGGTTCCTGCCGGGATCGGCGGGTATTTCTTCAATGAAACCACGTGTTCCTCCAACTGCGGCAATGCAGCCTTGGGCACCCAGGTGTGCGGAAACAACACGTTGTCGCTTTCCTGCGGGTCATTGATGAGATTGTAAAGGCGGGGCATCGTGTACTCGCGCAATACACCATTCCACCCCGTCTGCTCCTTGAAGTGGAGTTTCCAGTCTTGCCATTTCACACCAAAAATGTCATTTCCCATGTACACGATGAAGCCATCTCTTCCCGACTTCTCGTTCTCGCCCAGAAAGAAAGAGGTCATGTCGATGCCGTCGATCACCCGGTCATCAGGAACTTCCCCCCCGACAATCCCGGCGAGGGTCGGAAACAGATCCATGGCGTGTATGATTTCATCGCTTACACGGCCAGCCTCAATCTTGCCCGGCCAGCGTGCCGCAAAGGGTACGCGAAGGGCTCCTTCGTAACCCGTAAACAGGGTTGAGCGCCACGGTCCGGAAGAGCCGTTTATCGCAGTTTCCACGGTCATCGAAGTTTCGCCGGCACTCAGCGCCTCGGGGCCATTGTCCGCAGTGAAAATAAAGAGGGTTTCGCCAGTTAAGCCCAAGTCATCTACTGTGTCGAGTAAATCACCGAGGTAACTGTCGATCTGCATCAGCATGTCACCCCACGGGCCCTTGCCAGATCGGCCGACAAAATCGGGGTGCGGCATGGTCGGAAAGTGGGTCGCGGTATACGGCAAATAGACGAAGAACGGTTTACCGGCGGCCGCTTGCCTTTTCATGAAGTCAATGGCGCGGTCCGTCAGGTCGCGGTCGATCAGTGGCCGGTAATCCAGACGGTACGGACGAACCGTTTTTGGAACGCTGCCTTTCTTGCCTTCCATGACGTACGACTCGGCCACGCCGCTTTCAGCGAACCCTTGCAACGACGAATAGGGCGCCTCATCGGTGGAATTCGGAATGCCATACCACTCGTCGAAGCCCTGGTCCGTCGGAAACCGTCCCTCGGTTCTCCCCAGATGCCACTTGCCGAACATTCCCGTGGCGTAACCGACCTCCGCAAGCATTTCGGCCATGGTGACTTCCCATTGCACCAGGCCGTATACACCTTCTCCCAGCGGAACCGTGCCGTTACCACTGCGAATTGCGTAGCGTCCCGTCATCAGCGCCGAGCGGGATGGCGTGCATTGGACCTCAATGTTGAAGTTAGTCAGGCGCAGACCTTCGGAAGCCAGGCTGTCCATCCGGGGTGTTTCTGCACCCCTGATAATCCCACCGCCATTGAATCCCGGTTCGCCCCAGCCAAAATTATCCAGGAACACGATCACGATGTTCGGCTTGTCTTGAGCATAGCTTGCAGGAGCAAACAGGCACAAAAGAGCGGCAATCAAAAGCGCAATTACTTGATTCATTGATTTCTCTCCATTTCTTCGATCCGGGCCACGGTCTAAGGCGTATACCAGATCGGTGACGTGTAAGCACGTTCCTGGCCTTTCTTCGCCACGGTGTCGGGGATTTCAGAGCCAAAGAACTTCGCGTCATAAGCCGGCCAGGTCGGGGTCGGTATTTCCAGCACCCGGACATAGTAAAACGCGTGTAACTTGGGATCGAAATCGGGATCGGTCCAGAAGGCCCTCAACTCGGCGTCACCGATGTTATTCAGGTAGCTGGCGTCCTCCACATCGACTGTGTCACCCACTGGTGTCCTGCAACGGCCATCGGCATCAATGGTGCGGCCATCGGAAACCGCGACATCGTAGATGCGTTCCTGGCGTTCACCGTTCTTGTCGATCCAGCCCTTGATGATCTGGACACGGTCCAGGTTGCCGGACCACGGGTCTTTCATGGCTCCCACCATGAAGGTGGGCGCCTTCTTGCCATTAGGCATCGACGCCAGGTCACCGCCCATCGGCACGCCGTCGCGATAGCCGATTGAGACGACGTCGGGGCGGTAGACATCCTCCTCGCCAAACGCCCAGCCCCCGAAGAAGCGCACAACGATGCGCGTGCCGGTGGTCGCGTAGGTCTCCTTCTTCTGCATAGCATTGAAAATACCTTCACGGGTGTTCTCGCGCGCCCACACGGCCGCCAATCCCGCGCCGATCGACTCATAAGAATAGCTGGTCAACTTCGGGTCACCCGACAGCGACTTGATGATCTCGTGTTCCCAGCGGTCTTTTTCCGGTTCCAGGTGCGAAGCCTTGCCAAAGAAGTTCTCCTCCCTCGTGGTGGCCAGCGAGTTATGCGCGTCAGTGCTGCCGATCATGCCAAACTTGTAGGGGTTGGTGCCGAACTTCTGCTCCAACTGCATACCGGTCTGCAACGCGGTACGGGCATACTCGTACTGCAGCATCCAGTCTTCCTTGGGCTTGAAGCCGGCGATATCGGACTTGTCCCAGTTGCCGTAGTCGGCGAACTCGTCATTGGGTGATAGGAACGGGTGCGCCTCGCCGTCACCCTTGATCTGGGTAACCTCGTAAAGCGGCTCGTAACGGGCGCGCATTTCGATTACATCCTTGTTGAGCTTCTTGCCGTTCAGGCGTGTCAGCGGGAACATCTGGCCATTGGAGACATTGCCGTTGTGGGCGATGGCCAGCACGCTGCCACCGGTTTTGGCCTCATAATTGGCCAGGTAATCCCATAGATTTTCCGGGTCGGCGGAGTCATAAGCCGAGAACGGCAGGACCTGTGACGCCTTGTCCTCTCCGTCCTTGAAGATCACGACGCGGTGCAGGTTGCCGGGGGTCTCAATCGTGGCGATGGACGTCCACTCGAAGCCGATCAGGGCGGTGAAACGACCCGGCTCGTTGAACTGGTCGGCAAACTCAATCTGGCGGTCCCAGACCGAGCGGGTCATCCGCGGGTTATTGATCGGATCGGTGCCTGCGGTCACCCCGTCGGACAGCCATTTCTGGAAGGCACCGCGTGAGTCGCCGGCCTTGACCATGTCATGCACCATCTTGCCCCATTCGCTCTTCAGCAGTTCCGGGTTCGACTCGGCGATAAACGGCGCCAAGCCGAGGTTTTCGGCGTGGTCCGCGACGACGAGGAAATCCAGCGGCCGGATCAGGCGCACACGCATGCCGTGGGAGGCGATGACTTCCTCACCCCTGGCGAAGCGGTAGGCGGCGTCCGGGCCCAGCGTGTTGCCCATCATGCCGGCATCGGTGGAATAGCTGGTGTGTAAATGGGTATCGCCCCAGTAAACGCCTTCCGCCAGATTGGAATCGACAGCGGTCCGCTCGACATAGGGTGAATAGATGGCTGGCGACTCGCTCAAATCATCCGGTCCCCCGGCATGCATCTGTGCCATCGAAGAATTGGCGCCGAGCAACACCATTGCTGTCAACGCGAGGGCTCTTCCAACGAAATTCATAAACTCTCTCCTGATTAGTGACTCAATGCATCACGGCAATGGAATGGACGGTACCGGGAAACTCATCGTGGCCACGAACGTGTTCCCCTGTAGAGCACTGCGGGCGCCGGTTTCCCAGAAATAGCGAAGGTTCAGGAGGCCGTAAAGGGCTTTCTTCGTAGCCAGCGGAACCGTCAGTTCCGGTCCGATGCCGTAAACCCGGCTCCTGCCCAGCCTGCGATTCGGCAATGTAGGCAACTCGACACCAAAATCGTCATCGCTGATTTTCCACTGGCCGTAGTAGGCGATACCGGCGCTTGCCGCGCCTTGCATGAAGGATTTGCCCAGACCGCCCTCCAGGGTCAGGATGTCGCCCACCCGGATGTCGGTGCCGTCCTTCTTGCCGTGCGTTTCGTAGAAAGCCGTGGCAGCAAAACTCCAGGTCCGGGCTTCGTCAAAGTACAGCGTGGTTCCGGCAAACAATTCATAGCTCCACATGCCCAGGCCCCGGTTGCTTTCGCCGCCCGCCTCGAATTCGCCGGTGGGAGCGAACACGCCGACACCGGCGATGAAATCGGCACGCGATGTTGTCCAGCCCAGGTTGATGGGCTGTACATACAGGTCGGCCAGGCCGGAACTGGTTTGGGTGTCCACGCCTGTTGGCGGAAACCCCAGGGCATTGTTCGTGACCCCGGGAAAAACCACGAAGCTGTAATTGCCGCCGAGTACCTTGTGCTCAGACACCCAGATGGCGCCGAGAAGCAATGCGTTCGCCTCCGTTGAGCCTCCGTGTTCTATTGCCGTCTGGGGATCGCCGTTGCGGTCACGAAATTCGGGCGCCGAATATCGGTAGAACATGGGTGCGGCCAGGTACCAGCCTGGCGGAGACTGGGTTCCCGAGAACATGCCGTAATCACCCTTGCTGTTATGTCCGCTAAACTGGGAGACTGCGCTGTCGGGCATGGCGCCGAAAGCAAGGATCAGGAACAGAGTCGAGACCCGGGTGAGCGGGCATTTTTTTATTGAAATTTTCCCGGCGAAAAACACCTACCTGGATGCTCCCTGTTCGCGGTACAGTGTTGACATCCGGTTCGCCACCCACCGTTCGCCGTATAGCGAGGAAATCCACAGGCGTGAGATCGCGTCCAGCACGGGCCCCGGCCGGCTGCGCGGCCGTTGACCGAATGCACGTACATACATAGACGCATCGACCTGATTCAGCGCGGTCGCGACGGACCGAGGGTCGAATGATTCGATCAAGCCAAGCGCCTGGTCGGCAATGACACGTTCTCTTACGGCATCGTCGAATCGCCCAAGCATCCCATACCACCCGGCTTCCAACCGTGCATCGGTACCGGCAGCATCGGTGATTGCTTTGAGGAATGGGCCACATCGGTAACACACATGCACTTCCGCGGTGAGACTTTGGTGAAGCAGGGCAACCGGGTCGCCGTCGTCTGTTAGCCAGGGGTTTGCGCCTTGCAGAATATCGGACTCCAGTATCTCCAGTAGCGATTCGATCAGTTCGTGGGTGTCGGAAAAGTAGTTATAAAAGGAGGACCTGCTTACCGAGGTTTGGTCCATCAGCTTGTTTACCGTCATTTCCCTGAATGGATGCGACCACAAGAACCGAAAGGCTGTATTCATTATGTCGGCACGTGTAATTTCCAATCGGCCGATTTTTGTTGGCTCCGGCTTGACAATGATGCCTGATGCTGAGACTTTTACTGACATAGTGTCAGAATTTACTGATCTGTCGTCAGTAAATCAAGTCTGATCACTTGGCCAGGCCAATTTTGTTTAAGTAGAAGGAAGGTGGGTAGGCGCAGGAGACCTACCAATTCAGAGCGGGTCCAAATGCACACCTTGGCTAACCGGGAAGCAGATATATTGGCGTGGCGCCATACCCGCACGTGTTGGTATAAGGTTTGGAACAGGAGAATGCAGTAATGAACGAATCTTCACGCAACTCTGCAGGTGTCATAATCCTTGTCACGCTGTTGCTATCGATCGGTTATGCCGTCCTCCGCTACCACATTTTGGGGCCGGTACCGTGGAAAGACCTTCCGTTCTTCATTTTGAACAAGGGATTGAGTCTTGCGGCTTTCGTGTTGCTGACCCTGAATTTCAGCCTCGGCCCATTAAATAACCTGGGCTTTCGAGTTCCAAATGGTTGGCTGCTGGCGCGCAAGGCATTGGGCATGTCTGGCTTTCTGCTGGTGCTGATCCATGCATTGATGAGCTTCTTACTGTTTCGCCCGTCTGTTTACCACCAGTTTTTTGGAGCCAACGACACATTGAACCTGGTGGGCGGGCTATCCATGTTGGCCGGCGTGCTGGCCTTTGTCATTTTGTGGGGCTACAACCTGAGCTTCCAGACATTCTTGCGCGAAGACCACGCATTCATCACATTCATCACTTCAAGACGCTTTATGCTGTTTGCGCTGGTGCTCGGTGGGCTGCACTTGTTGTTCATGGGTTTTCAGGGCTGGTTAAAGCCGGAGGGTTGGCATGGGGGCTTACCACCCATCAGCCTGGTGGCCTTCACGATTTTCGCAATCGGTTACGGAATAAATCTGTTTGGCCGTGAATGAGCAAGTGGTCTCAAATTCTATTTAGGGTCGGAAGCAGTCGAAAGATACCTACTCAAAGTTATTACTGCTTCTACGCTGATAGCAGAACTCAATCAAGGCCACATCCCGGATACTCCTACGACTGCTAACGGCCAAAAGCAAAAATGACTACATTTGTGCGAAAACGCCCGGCCTCGCCCAACGGGAGTAGTTAAGAGAGCATTCAGCTGCCCGGGGAGCGGAAATGTATGTGGGCTCGGTACTCGCCTGGCGAGAGTCCGGTCCAGCGTTGAAAGGCTCGTGAGAAGGCCGATTGTTCGGAATATGCCAGCCGCTGGCTCAGTTGCCACAAACTCATGTCAGCGTTCTGCAGTTCCGAGATTGCGACACGGCATCTGACCCGGTCGACTACTTCCCGATAGGTAGTTCCCTCTTCGGCCAGCCGCCTTTGCAGGGTCCTCTTGCCGCAACCAGCGATCTCTGCCGCGAGCGATGCGTGAAGGTAGCCTTCCAGTAAATAGGGGGGGAGGCATGCCTCTAAAGCATCCGAGAGGGTGTCTGGTGATCCGTCGGCGGCTGCGGTACGAGGGCCGGCCATGTTTTGAGTTGAGACCAACAGCACGCGGGGAAACTCGATCGCGCCATAGGGTTGACCCGTCCGGACGGGCACACCGGCATAGGCGGATTCGAGATCGAAGTGCAAGTCACTTGGGCGTGACGCGAGCAGCACTCGCGTGGGTACGAAATCGTCGCCGACAAACGCCCGGATGATTTTTTCAATCAAGCGCAAGGTGCGGGTCTCGCCGATCGCATAGCCCGGTACTTCGGGCGGCAACGGCATCTGGAGACAGGTGCGGGCCTGGTCCCCCGACGTTTCGAGCCAAAAGCGAATGTTCGAAGTTTGTCGGCTCGTGAGCGACGGTATTGTTTGTAATGCCAGAAACAGTGTCGGAATCCTCATCAACGGATTGAGAAATGCCTCGCTGAGGCCCCTTTCAAGATCGGAGGCTTCAGGGATAAGCCCGAGCTCGGGAATTCCCTCGCGGGCAGCCATGTCCGCAGTGAAATACCTCAACCGTTTATAGGATATCCATGCATCAGGCATCTCCTCGAACAGGGTCGGCAAGCGTGCTCGCCGAAGGCCCGCTTCCACCGGCGCACCGATCGTTCTCAACACCGTCACATAACTTGCCAGCGTAGGAGTCCTGGTAATGGGAAAAGAATTCATCTATAGGTGACAGTTGCCAGGTTAGTTTGAATCTAGCACCGATCAGAGTCCGTGTGAACCCTTATTAATTAACGTCAGAATCAAACGAGCAGCGACTCGCCGAGTTCGGCCTGGTGCCCAACAAAGCCCGAGACCTGCATCAGAAAACACGTTGAGGCGACCGCCATTGGCGTGAAATGTCAATGTCAGTGTGGGGACGGCAGGTTAAGTTATTGTCTTTTACATTAAGCGAAAAGAACGTGCGTATCCATAAGCTTGGTTTTATTGCGTTGGTAACTTTTGCATGGTGCTCCGGCAGCGCTCTCGCCCAGGATCAGGGCAGGAGCGCTGACGAGGTGGCGAAGGATTTGTCCAACCCGGCGGGTTCGCTCGCCAGTCTGTTTACCAGCCTGGAATACACGCAATATAAGGGTGACCTGGAGGATGCCGGCAGCCAGGAAGGCTGGACCTTCACTTTTCAGCCTGTCCTGCCCTG
>JAOUCS010000240.1 GCA_029859645.1 Lysobacterales bacterium
TCAACGCCACGTCGGCCTTGGCAGGTTGACCCGCTTTCTTCCTGGTGCCCTTAGTCTGGGCCGCCCGGCTGGCTTCAACAAACTTGCGCCGGGCATGATCGAAGCATCCAATCCGGGTGATACCCACAGCCTGGCACGCCTTGCTATAGCCGGAATAGCCATCGGCCTGCAACACACCACCAAAACCATCCAGTAGGCGCTCAGCCACTGCTCCGCCGCGTGATGGGTCATATTCAAACAGCACTGACTGCCTGTCGGGTGGACCCCCGCGTAACACCCACATCCATTTATCTGATTGGGCCGTTTTGCCAGATTCCTTCAACACTTGCAGGCGTGTTTCGTTGGCCTGCAGGTAGTTCCCCTCAAGCTGAACGTCCCGAAACAAATTGATCAATGGCTGGAATACATCCTGGAGCCGCACAATCCAGTTGACCATATTGGAGCGGCTGATATCACCGCCATAACGCTTGAGCATCCCCTCCAGCCGGTACAGCGGTAGTCCATCGGCGTATTTGGAGGCAATGATGTAGGCCAGCAAGGCTGTGCTGGCAAAACATTTACCCAAGGGGTGAGCGGGGCGCTGTGCGGCGACGATGAGGTCTTCGCCGTCACTGTTAAATACCGCCTTCTCCTGCCAGTATTCCAGTACCTTGACCTGGGCAGGAATAAACTCCAGCTCTTCCTTGACCTTGGTGAAGAAGGTCTTGGCTGCCCCTTCTTTTTCTTCGTCTGTCAGGGCGAGATGGATCTGTACCCGTTGTAGCTTGTCGCTAAACCCGCGCTTTCTTTTCTTCTTTTGAGGCCGAACCCGGTCGTCTTCAGGCAGTTGCTCTTCAAGCTCACTCAGGGTGACTTCAATTTCAGCTTCATCGAACAAATCAGACTGAAACGCCAGCTTCTCACTACTGGCACCGAACTTCTGTACTGTGGCCAGGCGCAGGTACTCTTCGAGCAGGTCAATGCGTTTGCCCTGTTCAAGGATGATGTGATTTTTATCGCTAAGGTGTTTCTGGTGAGCCTGGAGGAGTTCATCTTTCTCTTCAAGAAGCTGGCTTCTATCTTCAAGAATCTGGTCCTTTTCGGCGAGGACGGCAAGTAATTCCGAGACACCAAGCTTCTCGTAACTACCTTGTTTTTGTTGCTTTTTTGTCGCCGACCGCATAACCAAAGTGTAACACTCATGGCGACAAAAGGCCTTAAAATACAGACTCATAATGCAGTTTCTTATGGCCTGTCATCAGCATGATGTCATAACCATCGAGCAGCCAGTTGACCTGCTGCCCCGTCAATGAAACGACTTCATCGCCACGGCAGGGCCAGCGAAACTTCTCCTCGGCCAGGGCTTTGTAATAGAGCACAAAGCCATTATCTTCCCAGTACAGGCACTTGATCTTGTTACGGCGCCGGTTGGTGAACGCATACAAGCCGCCGTCGAACGGATTGTGGCCAAGTTCCCGCTCGACAATGGCCGCCAGTCCGGCACTCGCTTTCCTGAAATCTACTGGGTCCCGGTACAGGTAGATCCGGGGCATATCGTCTGCGGGACGGAAGTAGCGGGTAGTCACAACTGTTCCAGCAGTTGACGCACCACCGGTACATTATCGGCAGAGATGCCCCGCAGTACCAGGCCATTGGGCAATGACAGTGTCAGACCGCTATTGGCTTCAGGCCGATAATCTACGGTGGCGAATCCGCCGCTCCCGCGCTTCGTTTGGCTACTACCTGGACCACGTTCAAATTTCTGGCGCCAGTAAACAAACCGATGATAGGGCAGTTCATTGGCCTGGCAGAATCGGACCTGCGATGTTTCGGTGCTCTTCCAGGCGTCCACCTGTTCTTTCCAATACGCCGCCAGCGCCACGGGGTCAGTGATGTCATTCATGAGTTTCTCCTCGATATGGGCTATCAGGAGAAAGCATGGTCAGAATCGCGGCGAAAACATAGGTGCCGATTTAGGAGCGCTTACCTTCAATCGCTCTTTACCTTCAGGTGGAAGATGATTTCTATTTTGGTCAGCCTTGCAATCTCTATCCTTGTAGCATTCCTTTTTCTATCCACTAAATTGATAAGCCCGGTTCGAGTTATGGCATATTGTGCATTCCTATTTTGTGGTCTAGTTGAAGCACACCTGCAATGGCTGATTTATTCCGATGCACACGGAGATCAAATATTGGAGCAATTTTGGATAACGTTCATTCATGTCGCTCCTATCAGCATTTTCGGAATCCTGTCTTCGATAAGGTATCTTAGTCAGGATAGCTTATTGCTCTTGTTAGTGGGCATGACTCTCCTGCTCGGAGTTCTGACGGCAGGC
>JAOUCS010000149.1 GCA_029859645.1 Lysobacterales bacterium
AGCCCATTGCCTTGGGAACAGTCGGCTATCGCTTACAAGGTTTTTGGTTCGCATACCTGTACAACATCTATTAATTTTTGAGATTTGCTTGATTTAGTTATATTTTTATTGTACATTATCTGTACGCTTTTAACTGAAATCCCAGTTAGCGTGCTAATTCAATGACCTGATTTGGAGAGATATATGTACAATACCTTTACATCCAGCAAACTGGTGCTCATTTCAGCGATGGTCGCCGCCACCCTTCTTTCAACAACCCCTGTTTTTGCCGGCAAAGGCCAGGAGAAGGCACCCGGAAAGCCTGGCGACGACACGATTGTTGGTCTTGCAATTGGAACAGACGATTTCAGCGCCCTGGTGGAAGCGATCCTGTGTTTCGGACCGGTGGACGATAACGCGGTAGTCGACCTGTTGAGCGGTAACAGGCCGTTCACTGTTTTCGCGCCAAACAATGACGCTTTCGACACTTTTCTTAACGGTGCCGACCCGTGCTCGGTTGACAGTTCCCTGTTGTTCGCGGTTCTGACTTATCACGTTACCCCCGGCAGACGTTACGCTAACAGCGTATTCGACGTCGACGGGCCCAAGATGATCGAGATGTTCTCGGGTGACTCGATCATTGCCAACAGCGACTTCACCATCACCGACCTTGCGGAGCAGAAGGTAACGCTGGGCGACCTGATTAACGTCAAGGCCAGCAACGGGGTCATTCATGAAATCAACGCGGTCCTGGATCCACGTCCGCCCGAGCAGTAAGCACCAAAGCTAGAACGATTCTGGAGTCAAGGGCCGCCTGCCCCCGGGCGGCCCTTCTAGTTCCGGTCCTCGGCAACATTTGCTTCCTGCGATGCCTTAAGTATCCCTCGTAAGATATTAATTTCATTCTGATCAGGCCTGGCCCTGTTGAATAACCGTCGCAACCGCATCATCAGCTTTTTCGGTTGCCTGGGGTTGAGGAACCTGATGTCCAGCAAGGTCTGTTGCAGGTGTTCGAAAAAGCGCTCCATTTGCTGGCCATCAACCGGCTCCCAATCCAGCGGATCTACCTCGATGTCTGCAACCCCCCCCTGCGCGGCGATACGGAGCTCGTAGGACAGTATCTGCACCGCCTGGGCCAGGTTCAACGACGAGTATTCCGGATTTGAAGGAATGTTGACGAGGAATTGGCAACGTTGCATTTCCTCGTTGGTCAGGCCGTAACGCTCGCGGCCGAACAGCAAGGCTATTTCGTGCGAATCGGATTCTGCGATGGCCTGGTTCGCCGCCCGCCGCGCATCCAGCATCGGCATCGACAGGCTCCGCAAACGGGCACTGGTACCCAGCACCAGGGAACACCCGGCCAGCGCGGAATCCAGCGAATCATGCACCACGGCAGATTGCAGCAGGTCATCGGCACCCGACGCCATGGCGGTCGCTTCTGCATTGGGGAATATTTTTGGCGTCACCAGGTGCAACGAGGATAAACCCATCACCTTCATCGCCCGGGCGGTCGCACCGATGTTTCCCGGGTGGGTAGTATTGATTAAGATAATCCTGACGCGGGACAGGCGGGATTGCACCAGGTCTGCTTCAGACCCTGCCATCGCCGCCTCGCTTCTGGTATCCTGTGCCGCCTTTTCGGGACTATCTGACATGACGCATCCTGTACTCAATGTGGCTATCGAAGCCGCCCACGCCGCCGGCAATATCATGCGCCGTCAAATGCAGCACGTGGACGCCATCCCTGTAGAACGCAAGGCCCGCCACGACTACGTCAGTGACGTGGACAAAGCCTGTGAAGCGGAAATTGTACGGGAAATCAGTCGCTATTACCCTGACCATGCTTTCCTGTGCGAAGAAGGGGGCAAAACCGGCGATGACAAGCATGTCTGGATTATCGACCCGCTCGACGGCACCAGCAATTACCTGCACGGCATTCCGCATTTCGCGGTATCGATTGCGCAGCAAGTCAACGGCAGAACCGAACACGCCGTGGTCTATGACCCTATCCGCGAGGAGCAGTATACCGCCAGCAAGGGCTCGGGCGCCTACCTGAATAACAAGCGCATCCGCGTGTCATCGCGTAACGGGCTGGAAGGCGCCGTGCTGGCCACCGCATTCCCGTTCAGGCAACGGGAAAACCTGCAGGCTTATGCCCGTGTTTTCCAGGCGGTCTTTGCAAAGGTCGAGGATTTCAGGCGCGCCGGCACTGCCAGTCTTGACCTGGCCTGGGTCGCAGCGGGGCGCATGGATGGTTATTTTGAAGTAGGACTGAAACCCTGGGACGTTGCTGCAGGCGCACTGATTGTGCGCGAAGCAGGCGGCGTCGTGATGGATTTTGCTGGCAATGATACCGTCGAGGAATCCGGCTCCATCATCGCGGCGCCATACAAGGTGATGACGCCGTTACGGCAGCTGATTCATTCCCGCTGGGCCAAACCCTGAGTCAGGGCATTTCGTCCAGCGCGGCGCCCTCTTTCTCAACGGCCAGCAGGTCGAATTTGCTGACGCCCAGTTCAAGCAGGGTCGTACTGGCGACATAAATCGATGAATAAGTACCCACCAGCACACCTACGATCAAGGTGAATGCAAAAGCGTTAATGATCTCACCGCCAAAAATGAACAGCGCGACCAACACCAGCAAGGTCGTCATAGAAGTCATCAAGGTGCGCGACAGCGTTTCGTTGACCGAGGTATTGACCACTTCCAGCGAATTCGCCTTGCGCAGTTTCGGGAAGTTTTCACGGATACGGTCAAACAGCACGATCGTATCGTTCAACGAGTAACCGATCACCGCCAGCAAAGCCGCAACCACCGTCAGGTCGAACTCCACGTGAACCGCTGCCAGCACGCCCATGGTGATGATGATGTCATGCACCAGAGCTGCGACCGCACCCACGGAAAAGCGCCACTGAAAGCGAATCATCACGTACAAAAAGATGCCAATCAGGGCGTATACAACCGCCAGAATCCCCTGCTCTGTCAATTCATCGCCCACCTGCGGACCAACAAACTCGACTCGCCGCATCGCGACTTCACCTTCTACACCCTGCTGCAATGCAGATAGGACAATCGTCGAAAGCTCTGCATTACTCTCGCCCTCAGCGTCGCGGGGCGGAATTCGCACGACAATCTCAGTCGCGGCGCCAAAAGTCTGCACCACGGCGTCATCCATGCCTGCATCGGACAGATTGGCGCGGACATCGGAAATCTGCGGGGCGGACGGATAGCTCACTTCGATCAGCGTGCCGCCGGTGAAATCAAGACCGAAATTCAAGCCCCTGGTGACCAGCGCGGTAATGCTCAGCACGATCAGAATCGCTGATATGACAAACGCAATCTTGCGCTTGCCCATGAAATCGAAGTTTGTTTTCTTATCCAGAAATCTCATGACAGCACCTCAGATGGCCAGCTTGCGGACACGTTTCTGGCCGCCATAAATCAGGTTGACAACGGCCCGTGTTCCCATGATTGCCGTGAACATCGAGGTTACGATACCCAGCGACAGGGTCACGGCGAATCCCTTGATCGGGCCGGTGCCGAACAGGAACAACACGAATGCAGCGATGAGCGTCGTGATGTTGGCATCCGCGATGGTTGAGAAGGCCTTGTCATAGCCTGCGCGGATACTCGCCTGTGGCGTGTTCCCGTTACGTATTTCTTCACGGATGCGCTCGAAAATGAGCACGTTGGCGTCCACCGCCATACCGACCGTCAGCACGATACCCGCGATACCCGGCATGGTCAGCGTTGCTCCGAGCATGGACAGTAAAGAAACCAGCAATACGAGGTTGGCGAACAGCGCCATATCAGCGACCAGGCCAAACACCCGGTAGTAAATCGCCATGAACACCAGTACCAACAGGAAACCGATCATCACGGATTTGAAGCCCTGCGCCACGTTGTCTGCGCCCAGGCTGGGGCCAACGGTGCGCTCTTCGACGATTTCCATCGGCGCCGCCAGCGCGCCCGCTCTCAAAAGCAGGGCCAGTTGACTGGCTTCGGCCATCGAGTCCAGGCCGGTGGTCTGGAAACGCTTGCCGAAAGGCTCGCGCACGACTGCCACGCTGATGACTTCTTCCGTCTTGCGCCCACCCGGCTTTTGCTCGATGTAGACAACGGCCATGCGGTTGCCAACGTTGTCTCGGGTAAAATCAAGCATGCGCTTGGCGCCAACACCGTCCAGTGTAACGCTCACCTGCGGCTGGCCGGTCTGCTGATCGAAACCGCTGGAAGCGCCGATCAACTGGTCGCCCGAAACGATCAGGCGTTTCTTCAGCAGAACCGGGTTACCGGTGTCGTCGTTGTACAAACGCGATTCCGGTGGAATCCGTCCGCTTTGCGCGGCGGTGAAAGCGTCATGGGCCTCGTCAACCGCCCGGTACTCCAGCGTTGCCGTGGCGCCAATGATTTTCTTGGCCTGCACGGTGTCCTGCACGCCCGGTAGCTGAACGACGACGCGGTCAGCACCCTGTTGCTGAATGACCGGCTCGGCGACGCCGATCTCATTGACCCGGTTTCGCAGGGTATTGATATTCTGTTGCAGAGCCGTCTGCTGCAGCTCAAGCAGCGCCTGCTCCTGCACGGTCGCCGAAATACCGAAGTACTCCTCGGTTTCCATTTCATCGACAATCAGCCCCTGCAGGCTTTGGTCCTGGCGCACCAAATCGAGCACCTGGTCGCGGTCTTCCGTGCTGCGTAACAAGGCCACCAGGCCGTTGCCCTCACGGCGAACCGAAACATAACGAATCTGTTGCTCCCGCATCGCGCTGCGCAGGTCATCGACGTAGCGGTCAAGCAACTGGCCACGTGCGGTATCCATGTCGACCTGCATCAGGAAGTGGACACCACCCTGCAGATCGAGACCGAGGGTCATCGGCTTACCGCCCAGGGCGCGCAGCCAGGTGGGTGTCGAGTGAGCAAGGTTCAGCGCCACCACGTACTGATCACCCAGCGCGGATTTCAGGACGTCTGAAGCCTTTAGCTGGTCTTCAGTGGAATTGAAGCGGTACAGCAAGCGATTGCCGGCTTTTTCCTTGTTTTTGAAAGCCAGGTTTTCACTGATGATCGCGTTTTCAATGGTCGCTTCAAGATCAAGCGGAATGGCAAAACCGCGGGAGGAAGTTACCTGCAACGCCGGGTCTTCGCCAAAAAGATTTGGCAGGGCGTAAAGTACGCCAACAGCAAGAACCAGCATAATAAGCAGGTATTTCCAGGCAGGATATTGATTCATTAGTCAGCCTCGGAAGGTTTTATTGATGTTCTTGGAAGTCCGGCTCAGGCGGACTTGATCGTGCCTTTGGGCATGACGCTTGCGACTGCGTGTTTCTGAACCTTGATCTGAACGTTGTCAGCCAGTTCGACCGTCACGAAAGATTCACCCACATGGGTGATTCGGCCCAGCAAACCACCATTGGTCACCACTTCGTCGCCGTTACCGAGTTCGGAAACCAGCTTCTTGTGCTCCTTGGCGCGTTTCATCTGCGGACGAATCAAAAGGAAATAGAAAATGACAAAAATGATGATCAATGGCAGGAATGACATCAATCCACCCGGCTGAGCGGCGTCCTGCGCATGCGCGCTGGCAATGAAGAAATCCAACAGTTCCATGAGAATCCTCGTTATTAGACCCAGTAGTTGTTTATGCGGTGGATATGGGGGCGTTGCCGACCATCCTCAATCGCAGCCGGACATTATAAATCATCAAGGCCCCAATGACAGTTTTTCGAGATAATTAGCGCAAAAAGAATCGAGCTTCTGCGCCGCGATCGCACCCCGCAGCCCCTGCATCAGGTTCTGATAGAACCGCAGGTTGTGAATGCTCATCAATCGCGAGCCGAGAATTTCATTGCAACGTTCCAGGTGTTTTACGTAGGCCCGAGAATAATTGGCGCAGGTCTCGCAATCGCAGTCCGGGTCGATCGGCGCCGTATCCTGGGCATATTTCGCATTGCGGATCTTGAGCACACCACGACTGGTGAACAGGTAGCCATTGCGGGCGTTGCGCGTGGGCATGACGCAGTCGAACATGTCGATACCCCGCTTTACGCCGGCAATGATATCCTCCGGCCTGCCCACGCCCATCAGGTAACGCGGCCGCTCTGCCGGCAGTTCAGGAACGGTAAAATCCAGCACGCGATCGCGCTCATCGTGAGGTTCGCCCACCGACAGCCCGCCAATCGCGTATCCATCGAAACCGATCCCGACCAGTTTTTGCGCAGAGCGAATGCGCAGCGACTCGAACATTCCACCCTGGACAATGCCGAACAGGGCCGAAGGGTTACCCTGGTGAGCCTGCTTCGAACGTTCTGCCCAGCGCAGCGACAGTTCCATCGACTCGCTGGCCTGCTGCTGCGTTGCCGGGTAAGGCGTGCATTCGTCAAAAATCATCACGATGTCGGAGCCCAGCGACTTCTGCACGGCCATGGATTCTTCCGGCCCCATGAAGACCTTCGAGCCATCCAGCGGCGAGGCGAAGGTGACGCCCTTCTCGGTGATTTTGCGCCGTTCGGCCAGGCTCCATACCTGGAACCCGCCAGAGTCTGTGAGAATGGGGCGTTTCCATTGCATGAAGTTGTGCAGTCCGCCATGCTTTTCGATCACCTCTGTGCCGGGGCGCAGCATCAGGTGAAAGGTATTGCCCAGGATGATATCGGCGCCGGTATCGCGCACTTCACCCGGCGTCATGGCCTTGACCGTGCCGTAGGTTCCCACCGGCATGAAAGCCGGCGTACGGATATCACCACGCTCCAGGCTCAGTAGCCCGGTTCGGGCTTTACGGTCGGTTTTGTGAACTGAGAATTTCAAACGCTGGCCGCCACCATCACGCGCTTGTGGTAGCGCAGTTGTTCGTAAGCGTCGGGTGGCGGTGGCAGAACCCGCGCGTCGGAAAATCCGACTTTACGCAGCAACCACATCAGCGCGTCCAGGCTGGGTACCAGGCATACGCCGGTGATGCTGGCTTCGGGCCCGTGGGTTTCCTCGGTTTCATCAATGATTCCGAAACTGCCCTTGAGCGGCCGCACGAATTCGTAGCTGCCGTAATCGACATACCCCGTCATTCCCGGAACAATCTGGGTTTCAATGATGCAGAGTTTCCTGCACAGCGAACGGCACACGCGCAAGGCTCCTACCGGGTTTTCCAGGTGGTAGAGCAGCCCCAGCATCAACACCACGTCAAACTGCCCCAGTTGCTCAGGGCTCTGCTGGTGAATATCGCCCTGCTGGAAACTCAGGTGATCAAAACCGTAAATATCGGCAATCAGGCGGCTATCGTCCACGTGTGACTGCCGGGCGTCGATGCCCAGCACGGGTGAGAACCCGTTGCGCGCCATGTTCCAGGCAAACCAGCCCTGGTGCGACGCCAGGTCCACAACCGACAGGCCATCCGGCCCGGACCCAAGGTCCTGTTCCAGGCAGTCCTGCAGCATTTGCAGTCGCGTATCGTGAATGGCCTGGATATCGATGCCGTGATAGGTCGGCGTGGTGCTGCCATCGGGCAATTCATAGGAGTAAAACCACTCCCTGGCATGCGCCTTTTCGATTGGGTTAGACATGTAAAACTCCGGGATGCCCTGATTTGTGAATTTTGAAATGATGAACCCTGGAATTATGACAACTGGCGGCTCATAGAACCAGCATCGCATCGCCATAACTGAAGAACCGGTAATGCTGCTGCACCGCGTGCCGGTATGCGGCCAGCATTTCCGCCCTGCCCGCCAGTGCGCACACCAGCATCAGCAAAGTGGATTCGGGTAAGTGAAAATTGG
>JAOUCS010000150.1 GCA_029859645.1 Lysobacterales bacterium
GGCGCTGGTCGAGTCGGATGAAATTCATGGAAACCGTTCCGCTCTGAAACTTTGGTCATTGTTTTCAAGGGGATTAAGTCACCAGGACGGGGCACCCAATTTTCTCCCAATTATTGACGCAGACATTGAATCTTACACGGTTTACCAGGCATACCCCAGCCGCAGTTTATAACTCTGATCCAGTTCCTCGACACCTTCCACCGCGCCGGAATCATATTCCAATTTTACCTCGAAGGCGGCCTGGAAACCGTAGATCAATGGCACCGATACGCCGAAAATCGTATTGAGTATCACGTCAGAGGTTTCTTCCAGGTTCCAGACGCCAACGTGATCCAGGTACATACTTGACCCGCCGCCCAGCTTGTCGCTGCTTATGTTAACCGTCCAGTTCGCGCCGAGATATCGCTGGTCTTCAGCGGTAATGAAGTTCTCTATGACATAGCTGAGTCCGACTTCTGTACTGAGCGTAAAGGCCGGCTTTTCAAAGAACTGGCGGCCATAATAGGGCCCGATGTACGCCCTCAGATCCAGGTCAGCGAACTGATCCTTCTCGAGGTTCGTGTTGATACCCCAATAATGCGGCCCCTCCAGGAAGCGGTCGTACTTACCGATTATTCTCCAGTTGTCGGTGTTTTTGTCGCCGTTGGATTTGTCGAGATCATAATTCGCTTTCAAAGTATATCGATCCTCGAGGCTGCGCCAGTAAGATTCCAACCTGAAATCAAGCTCATCCGTATCCGAATTACCACGCTCCATGCCCCAGGCCAAACTGGTATTACCCGTTGCTTTGTAGCCAAAACCCAATTCCCAGGGTTCAGGATTGATCAGCGCAATATCGGTTGTGCTGTACAGGTTCTGTTCACCGGAATCAGTGGTGATTTCCATACTGCCCTCATCGAATTCGATGGGTTGATCCTCGATAACGCTGCCATCGGACATCTGCACGACCAGCGAGCCATAGGTTCTGACAGAGTCAACTTCTGCTGAATCAATACTGATGTCTCCGGCGAAGTCTGTTTTGACCACGATCTTGCCGTCCCGCGCACTGGTAACGGTGCCGAGAATTCTTGAACCGTTTTTCAGGATGACGACATCCGGTTGTATTTCGGGTGTTTCGGTATCTGTATCGACAGAATCCTGCGCGTACACGGATACCGCCAGGGCAAGTCCCAATCCGAATAGCATGCCTTTAACAAGGTTGTTTACCATCATTATTTTTGACCTTTTCTAAAATGCCAGATAGCGCTCGTCTGACCGTGATACGGGAAATTGAAGGGGCACATTATAGAAATGGAGAGACCAGATAGCCAGCCTCTCTTAGAACTATGAAAATATTGAGATTTTGAAACCTTCTATTTCTTGAGAATACTGTTCAGAAATGCCGGCTTGAATAGCTTTCCAATCGTGGAGCCCTGCAGCAGGATTGAGAACGCAACCACGCCGTAAGTCATGTTGACCAACAAGGGTTTCTCCGGCGAATCCGGCAGGGAAAGCACCAGGGCAAACGCCAGGCCACCTCTCAGCCCGCCCCATGTCAACAGTGCGGTCATCCGGTTAGGATCTGCATTGAGCGCGGGAGTTGAACACAGCACCACCAGCGGCAGGTATACGCTGATCGCCCTGGCCACCAGGCAAACGGCAATGGCCACGGGAATGCTGATCGCCAGTGGCGCCCAGTCCAGGTTGTGAATCAGCACGATCACAAAACCCAGCATGACAAACAGCAACGAATTAAGCAGGTCGTCAATACCCGACCAGAACGTTCTGAGGGGATCCCTGACCTTATCCGGAATACGAGGGGCGGTCACGTTACCAACGAGTATCCCGGCAACCACCATCGCGATCGGACCGGAGACATCCACGTGGAGCGCAATGCTATAGCCCAGGGAAACCATTGCCAGGGTAATCATCAACTGGTTGGTAAAGTCCTCTGTCCGCAGCAACAGAAAGTGCGAAACGGCGCCGACTGCCAAACCCAACGTGATTCCACCCAGTACTTCCCTGAGAAACAACCCGACACTTTCCCCTACTCCCATGCTGGAAGAACCCACAGCGAATGCCATCGCAACCGTGAACAGCACGACGCCCACGCCATCGTTAAACAGGGATTCACCATTGATGATGTCTTCCAGGGGCTTGGGCAGACCGACAGATTTAAGTATGGCCAGGGCGGCAATCGGGTCGGTAGGTGAAATCAGGGCGCCGAATACGAAAGCGTAGGTCAGTGCGAGGGTGATACCGAACCAGCCCAGCGTTAAATGCAAAAACACACCGATCAGCGCACAGGCCAGCAACGTCG
Source organism: Lysobacterales bacterium (assembly GCA_029859645.1). GTDB lineage: Bacteria > Pseudomonadota > Gammaproteobacteria > Xanthomonadales > SZUA-36 > JAHEFT01. The sequence goes on from JAOUCS010000150.1 coordinate 2,300, forward strand.
CTCCAATGGCGAGCGACACCACGGTCCACTTGTTCTCTTTCAACCCTTCAACTTTCACCCCTGCGCTGCCGGCAAACAGCATGAAACAGAGCACGCCGTTCAGCAGAACTTCACTGATATCGAGTTGTGAGACCAGGGCGTCTTCCCAGCCCAGGTTTTCCAGCAGGCCTGTTGCCTTCAGGATTGTCCCGACGACAGCCGTCAGCAGCGCCAGCAACATCAAACCGATGGTTGATTGCAGGCCAAGATAGCGTTCGTTCAAAACGCCGAAAATAGCCGCAAAAACAAGCAAAATCGCAATGGTTGAAAGAAGATCCATGATGTATCCCTCGTTTATACCTGTGATTGTACCCAACGGACGATGTCCCCGGACATCATAGCGCCTGAATGGCGTGCGACCTCTTTCCCATTTCTGAACAGAACCATTGTCGGGATGCTCCTGATTCCGTAGCGGGAGCCAATGAACTGCTCATCCTCAGTATTCAACTTGGCCAGGCGCACACCGGGTTCCAGGATGGATGCAGCCTGTTCGAAAGCCGGAGCCATGGTAAGGCAGGGGCCACACCAGGGGGCCCAGAAATCCACCAGCACGGGGATATCGTTTTTCGAGATGTGACGGTCAAAATTGGAGCCATTCAATTCCAGGGGATGCGCAGTGAACACCGCGGTTTTGCACTTTCCACAGCGGGGATGGTCCTGCAGACGATCGGCCGGCAGGGCATTGATTGAATGACAGTTTGGACAAACTACATGAACCTTGGACATCATTTTCCTCTGTGATGCTTAACCCTGGGCCAGACCCTCCAGTTCTTCCCACCGACTGTATGCCGCGTCCAGTTCGGCCCGGGTGCTTCCCAGCAGGTCAATTGTAGCCTGCGTCACGGAATGTTCCTGCTGATAAAAATCAGCCGCCGACATTTTGGCTTCAATTTCTTCTACCCGGGCATCCAGTTTTTCGATCAGCCCTGGCAATTCATCCAGCTCTTTTTGAATCTTGTAGGAGAGCTTTTTCGGCCGATCAATTTTTTTTGCGGTAACCCCGGCTGCCGGCTTTTCCTTTTTATCCCTGTTAGACCTGCCTGCCGCCTGCTCTTCCAGGTTGATCAATTGACCGCCCTTTTCCACCCAGCTGCTGTAACCGCCTACATACTCCTCGACCTGGCCGTTTCCGGGCATCACGTAAATACTGGTGACCACGTTGTCCATGAACTCGCGATCATGACTGACCAGCAATACCGTGCCATCGAAATCCAGCAGGATTTCTTCCAGTAGTTCCAGGGTTTCGACATCCAGGTCGTTGGTTGGCTCATCCAGCACCAGCATATTGGCCGGCTTGCTGAATAATCGGGCCAGGATGGCGCGATTCTGCTCTCCTCCGGACAGTGCTTTTACCGGCATGCGAACCCGGTCGGGCGAGAACATGAACTCACCGAGATAGGAAATGGCATGGCGCTTTCGGCCCTTGATCTCAATGAAATCCTGTCCGCCGCAGACGTTGTCGATCAGGTTTTTATCGGGGTCCAGGTGGGCCCTGAGCTGGTCGAAATAGGCGATTTCCAGTTTTGTGCCCAGCGTTACATTGCCCGAGTCGGGCGCCAACTCGCCCAGTAAAACCTTGATCAGGGTGGATTTCCCGGCACCGTTAGCGCCGACGATACCGATCCGGTCGCCGCGCTTGATCAGGCTGCTGAAATGATTGATCACCACCTTATCGCCGAATCGTTTGCTGACCTGGTCCAGTTCCACCACTTTTTTGCCAGAACGTTCAGCGGCCTCCACACCAAAGCCGGCCACCCCTGCCTTGTCGCGTCGCTGCCTGCGCTCCTCCCGCATGGCTTTAAGCGCCCTGACCCGCCCTTCGTTGCGGGTACGCCTGGCCTTGATGCCCTGCCGAATCCACTTTTCTTCCTCGGCGAGGCGCTTGTCGAACAGGGCGTTTTCACGCTCCTCCGATTCAAGTTGTTGTTCGCGGAACTTCAGAAATCCAGCATAGTCGCCTTCCCATTTCGACAGGTGTCCACGATCCAACTCCACGATGGTGTTGGCCACTTTCTGCAGGAATGCCCGGTCGTGGGTGACGAACATGACGGTTCCCTTGTAGGCCCGCAACTGTTTTTCCAGCCATTCAATAGCCGGGATATCCAGGTGATTGGTCGGCTCGTCGAGCAACAGGATATCCGGCTCACTGACCAGCGCCTGGCCAAGCGCCACCCTTCGACGCCACCCCCCCGACAGGCTGGCCATGCGTGCCTCACCCGGTAACTGCAACTGGCTGATCACCGTGTCAATGCGCTGCTGAAGACTCCAGCCGTCTTTGGCTTCCAGTTCCTGCTGGGTCTTTTCCATCGCCCGCATGTCCCCTTCCAGGATGGCGTGATGATACTGGGCCAGCAGGTCACCGATACCGGACAGCCCGTGTGCCACCACGTCGTAGACATCCTGGTCGTCAGCATGCGGAAGGTCCTGGTCCAGGTAAGAGATTTTTGTTCCCGTCCGTAACCAGCGTTCTCCACTTTCCGGAAGAATTTCTCCATTGATGAGCTTCAACAGGGTCGTCTTGCCGGCGCCGTTTCTGCCGAGCAGGCCGATCCGCTCTCCTTTACGCATGGAAAAATCGACAGCATCGAGCAACACGTGGGTGCCATAGTTCAAGCTGATTTTGTCGAGTTTCAGGAAGGGCATTCGGGTTACCTGAACGGGTTAAAAGATCTGGAGATCGAACAGACCTGTTATTTTACATGCAATGCAAGTTTCTCCAGATTGCTAAGAGTCAGTGTAACTCGGGATAAGCCGCTCAAGGTTGATGCGTTACAATTCGTTCCATGGAGATGACCCCAGGTATATTTATGTTTATCGTCGCGCTTGCCGCGGTGGTCAATGGCCTGGGTATCGTGCGCATCGTCGGCGGACTGGGTGAATTCATCCGCAAGCGGGAATCTCTCGATGTTACTTTTTATTGGGTCCATTCCGCACTGGTCCTCTTTCAACTGCTTGTCCACATATTGCTCTGGTGGTCATTCATTGGTTTGCGTGAAGTCGACAGTATCAACTTCCTGCAATATGGATTCCTTCTGATCGGCCCGGTTCTGCTTTTCCTTGCAACCAGTTTACTGATACCGGATTTCACCGACGATACGGTGGACTTGCGGGCTGCTTACTGGCGCTCCTGCAATTCCTATTACACGATCCTGCTGGTATTCTGGCCCTGGGTCATATCCATCTGGCCGGTATTCGGTTATCCGTTGGCCCCCACGTGGAAATTTGCTGCCTGCTGGATGGCCATGATGGCAGTTTTGCGATTCACCCGGAATGAGAAAGTTCATGGTTTGCTGGTTAGCGCAGTGTGGCTGATGATCATCGCGTTTATTGGGATCTATGCAATGCAATTGGGGGGTGTGGCAAACCTTATGATGGAGTGAAAGGGATTCGCTTCTCCGCATACCGCCATCGAGGATTTTGTAACCTGTCATGACGATCGCTAACCTGGAAATAACCGTGGAGTGCAGATGACTTTATCCAGCCGGCTATTGAGCCAGTTTATCGCGTGGAGCTTGCTGTCTTTGCTGGCCGGCCCTGTATCAGCGCAGGAAGTGGCCGATACACTCTACCTTGGCGGAACGATTATTACCGTCAACGATGCAGCCCCACGCGCTGAGGCAGTGGCCGTAAAGAACGGCTTGATCCTGGCCGTCGGCACGGCGAGCGAATTGAGCGGGTACCGCGGCAGTGATACGACTGTATTCGATCTGAAAGGTCAGACCCTTCTGCCTGGGTTCGTGGACAGCCATGGCCATGTCATCATGGGTGGGTTGCAGGCCCTTTCAGCGAATCTTTTGGCGCCTCCGGATGGGGCTGTCACCGACATCCCCAGCCTGCAGGAGACGCTGCGAACCTGGATTTCCAATAACAGGGGTGCGGTTGAGAAATCAAAATTGATCGTGGGATTCGGCTATGACGAGTCCCAACTGGCAGAAAAACGCGCACCGACGCGCACGGATCTGGATTCGGTCTCAGACGACATCCCGATTTACATCGTGCACCAGTCCGGGCATTTTGGCGTGGCGAATTCCGCGGCGCTGGAAGCTGCCGGCATCTCTGCCAGAAGCGAGGCGCCCCCCGGGGGACATATCAGGCGGGTTGAGGGTAGCCGGGAACCCAACGGGGTGCTTGAAGAAAATGCCCATTTCCTGGTCCTGGGCACGCTGATATCGACCATCGGCGAGGAAGGGTTCAAGGCCTTCGCCCGGGCAGGCAGCCAGCTCTGGGCCCGCTTTGGTTACACCACGGCGCAGGAAGGGCGGGCGACTCCCAGCCTGCTGCCCATCGCACAGGCCGTGGCGGAAGAAGGTGGCCTGCTGAACGATGTCGTTGTATACCCTGACGTACTGGTGGACCGCGATTTCATCGCATCCAACGTGTCATTGACCTATGAAAACCGGCTGCGCGTGGGCGGCGCCAAGCTCACCATCGATGGATCGCCACAGGGTTTCACCGCACTTCGCGACCGTCCCTATTATGACCCTGTCGGAAATTATGAACCCGGCTATGCAGGTTATGCTTCTGCCTCGATGGAACAGGTGCTGGATGCCGTCAACTGGGCTTTTGAGAGCAATATTCAGCTACTGACACATGCGAACGGCGAAGGGGCGACGGACATGCTTCTCGCGGCGATCCAGTCTGCAACCGAAAAATTTGGCGCCGGCGACAGAAGAATGGTGCTGATCCACGGACAATTTCTGCGCGAGGACCAGGTTGACAGCCTGAAGCGCCTTGCCGTCTTTCCATCGCTGTTCCCGATGCACACTTACTACTGGGGTGACTGGCACCGTGATCATACGGTTGGACCCGAGCGGGCGGACAACATTTCACCTACCGGGTGGGTGAGGCAGAGAGGCATGAAATTCGGATCTCACCATGATGCTCCCGTGGCGTTTCCTGATTCGATGCGCGTGCTCGACGCAACGGTGACACGGCGTTCACGGTCCGGGGATATCCTGGGCCCGGCTCAGCGTGTCGATGTCATGACGGGCATCAAGGCCATGACCATCTGGCCGGCCTGGCAGCATTTTGAAGAAGATCGTAAAGGCTCGATCGAGGCGGGGAAACTTGCGGACTTTGTGATCCTGTCAGGCGACCCGACGAGCATTGACCCAGAGCTTATCGACACATTGAAAGTGAAGGTAACCATCAAGGAAGACAGGCTTATCTATCAGCAGAAAGAGTGACCGGGTCTGTAATCAATCGACCCATCCCAGCACGTCACGGATGATCGACCAACGCGGTTGTCGTACTTTCTCCGTCTTACCCTCGACCCAGTTGACCGGTGCGCATTAACTGGTCCAGTTGTTAAGTTAGTCTAAGCGGCCTTTTGGCCTGTTTCCACCTCTCGCATTCCTTCGTTCGGCAACACGACTTCGGGT
>JAOUCS010000047.1 GCA_029859645.1 Lysobacterales bacterium
GACTAACTTACGCATGATGTACTACTCCCTGTAGTTTTCCGGAAAACTTCCTGTTTCCCGTCAAACAATACCATGCAGGGTTCGTGCCAATTATGACTGAAAAATTTTATTAGCTTGAATTTCAATAGCTTACAGATTTTTATCACCCACAACCAGATAACACTGACCCCGCTTTTTGTGACAATTTCCGTCAGTTTCTGAACAAACCATGCCCCGGTCGCTTCCCTTCAATATAATTCTTGCCACAAATACCCGTTTCTGTTACATTTCCCCGGCTTTTTCGGCCGCTTTGGCCTGAATCAGACACTAGGCGTGTCATACAGCCCGGTTTGGGGCTTGGACCACACGTCAAATACGCACACTCACCGCAACGGTTCAGAGGGGTGCCCTTGAAAGACAAGAGGGTCTCTGCAACGGGTGGGTGGAGGACTAACCCCGGAAATCCGCAGCCTTGTATCCGCGAAGGACGCTGCCGGGTCTCCTGTAAACAAAGGACACATAGAAATGGCTAACGTCACCATGCGCCAGATGCTTGAAGCAGGCGTGCACTTCGGTCACCAGACCCGTTACTGGAATCCCAAGATGGCCCCGTATATTTTCGGAGCCCGCGGCAAGATCCACATCATCAATCTCGAAAAATCATTGCCCCTGCTGACCGATGCGATGAACTTCATCAGCAAGCTGGCAGCCAAGCGTGGTTCGATCATGTTCGTCGGCACCAAGCGCGCTGCGAGCAACGCCATCGCCGAGGAAGCGGCCCGTTGCGGCATGCCATTCGTATCACATCGCTGGCTGGGCGGCATGCTGACCAACTACCGCACCATTCGCGCCTCGGTTAAACGCCTGAAGCAACTGGAAGGAATGCATGAAGACGGCAGCATCCAGCACCTGGTGAAAAAGGAGATCCTGCAACTGACCCGGGAGCGCGACAAACTGGAACGCAGCCTGGGCGGTATCAAAGACATGAAGCACCTGCCCGATGCACTGTTCGTGGTAGATGTCAGTCATGAAGACATCGCGGTCAAAGAAGCCCGCAAACTCGGCATCCCGGTCATCGCAGTGGTCGACACCAACTGCTCTCCGGAAAACATTGATTACGTAATCCCCGGTAACGACGACGCCATCCGCTCCATCCGTCTTTACGCCCAGCTTGCCGCCGATGCTGTCCTGGAAGGACGCGCCTCGGCTCCCCAGGTTGAAGTAGACGATGAATTCGTCGAACTGGATGCGGAAGGCAATCCCGTCAAGCGCAAAGCAGCCAAAGCCAAGCCAGAACCCAAAAAGGCCACCCGTAAGAAAGTAGCCAAGAAAGTGGTTGCCCGCAAAGCTCCCGCTGCCCCCGCCGCAGCCCCTGATGCTGCAGAGGCTTCTCCCGAAGCTGCCGCTGAAGCAGTAGTTGATGAAGCCGTCGCCGAGGCCGTAGCGGAAGAAGTGATTGAAGAAGCCGTCGCCGAGGCGGTAGCGGAAGAAGTGGTTGAAGAAGCCGTCGCCGAGGCCGTAGCTGAGGAAGTGGCTGAAGAAGCCGTTGCCGAGGCCGTAGCGGAAGAAGTGGTTGAAGAAGCCGTTGCCGAGGCCGTAGCTGAAGAAGTGGTTGAAGAAGCCGCCGTCGAGGCCGCTGAAAAAGCTCCGAGAAAGAAGGCTACCAAGAAAAAGGCTGCCAAGAAGAAGGCCGTTAAGAAAGCCGACGACGAGTAAGAATCGAGAAACATCACCAAAATCCAGAAGAGGAAAATGTCATGGCAGTAACAGCTGCAATGGTTAAAGAACTGCGCGAACGTACCGGCGCGGGCATGATGGAATGCAAGAAGGCGCTGGTGGAAACCGGTGGCGACCTGGAAGCGGCAGTGGAAGAACTGCGTAAATCCGGCCTCGCCCAGGCGGACAAAAAGGCCAGCCGTGTAGCTGCCGAGGGTAAAATCGCATTGGCCATGGCCGACAATGGTCAACAGGCCGTCATGGTGGAAGTCAATTGTGAAACTGACTTCGTCGCCAAGGACGCGAGCTTCAATGCTTTTGCGGATGCGGTAGCCAGTAATGCCCTGAATGACCAGCCTGCCGATGTGGACGCCCTGATGACGACCGATATCGATGGTGTCAGCGTCGAACAAGCTCGCCAGGCTCTGGTCAGCAAGATTGGCGAAAACATCAAGGTTCGGCGGTTCGTGAGCGAATCAACCGACGGCACCCTGGGCGCCTATGTCCATGGTGGCAAAATTGGCGTTCTGATCAGCCTTAGCGGCGGCGACAAAGAGTTGGCGCGCGACCTAGCCATGCACGTGGCTGCCCTGAACCCCGAATATATTTCAGTGGATGATGTCCCGGCCGATGTCCTGGACCATGAGAAAGAAATTCTCATTGCCCAGGCTGAAGGCGAAGGCAAACCCGCTGAAATTGTCGAAAAAATGGTCACCGGACGCTTGCGCAAACACCTTGCAGGTATCACACTGCTCGGACAGCCTTTCGTCAAGGACGGAGACATTACCGTGGCCAAATTGCTCGAGCAGAATTCTGCAAGTGTCACCGGTTTTGACCGCCTCGCGGTCGGTGAAGGCATCGAAAAGAAAGAAGAGAATTTTGCTGAAGAAGTGATGCAACAGGTAACCGGTGGCTGAGGAAACATTCCATAGAATCCTCCTGAAACTCAGCGGTGAGGCGCTGCTGGGGAAAGAAGACTACGGCATCGATCCGGACATTATTCACCGGATCGCTGTCGAAATCAGTGATGTCACCAAGCTGGGCATACAGGTTGCCGTCGTCATCGGCGGCGGTAATATTTTTCGCGGCGCCGGCCTGGCCGAATCCGGCATTGACCGGGTAACCGGCGACCACATGGGTATGCTCGCTACCGTCATGAATTCGCTGGCGCTGCAGGATGCCCTCGAGAGTATCAATGCAGATGCCCGGGTCATGTCTGCCGTGTCTGTCCACGATGTTTGCGAAGACTATATCCGGCGGCGCGCCGTCAGGCACCTGGAAAAAGGCCGGGTGGTGATTTGCGCCGGGGGCACCGGCAACCCTTTCTTCACCACCGACACTGCAGCGGCGCTCAGGGCGATTGAGATCGGCGCTGACATCGTTCTGAAAGCAACCAAAGTGGACGGAGTTTACTCGGCCGACCCGGTCAAGGATCCTGCCGCCAGGCTCTTTGAAGAACTGGGCTATGACCAGGTGATTGAAAGCAAGCTTGGCGTGATGGATGCTAACGCCATCGTGCTTTGCCGCGGCCAGAAGATGCCGATCAGGGTTTTCAACGTGTTTGGCGAAGGCAATCTCGTTCGAATCATGAAGGGCGAATCGCTTGGCACCCTGGTCTGCTGAAACCATTTGTTGAACCGTATCCTCACCTAGGAGTTTTTCATGCTTCCCGAAATCAAAACAGACGCCCGGACTCGCATGAACAAGAGTCTTGAATCATTGCGACACGAGCTCGCCAAAATCCGGACTGGCCGTGCTCATCCCAGCTTGCTGGAACACGTTCATGTCGATTATTACGGCAGCGATGTACCCATTTCACAGGCCGCCAGCGTGGCGGTTGAAGACGCACGCACTCTCAGCGTCACGCCGTGGGACAAGGCGATGGTCCAGGTCATCGAAAAAGCCATCCTCACCTCGGACCTGGGCCTCAATCCCAATACGGCCGGTCAGGTTATTCGCATTCCCCTGCCCCCGCTGACCGAGGAGCGCCGTCGCGAGTTGGGTAAAGTGGTGCACCAGGAGGGCGAGAATGCAAAAATCGCCATTCGCAACATCCGGCGTGATGCAAACCACCACCTCAAGGAATTGCTCAAGGAAAAAGAAATTTCCGAGGACGATGAGCGCAAATCCGAGAAAGAAATCCAGGACGTGACAGACCTCGCCGTGCGCAAGGTCGACGAGATCGTCGCCGAGAAGGAAAAAGAGCTTCTCGAAATCTGACCCGGCTGGGAATTCGCGGCATGAGCACTACAACGGACATTCCGGCCCATGTCGCGATCGTGATGGATGGCAACGGCCGCTGGGCTGAGCGCAAGAACAGGCCCAGGACTTTCGGCCACCAGGCCGGACTGAAAGCGCTTCGGAAAATTGTCGAACACAGCGGCAGACTGGGGATACGGGAGCTGACCGTTTTCGCTTTTTCCAGTGAAAACTGGAATCGCCCGGATAAAGAAATCAACCGGCTGATGGAGCTGTTCATGCGTGCGCTGGATCGCGAAACGCAGCAACTGCACGAAAATGGCGTCCGTATTCGTTTCATTGGCAACCTGTCAGCCTTTTCGTCCGATCTGCAGAAGAAAATCGATCTCGCCATGAGCCGTACCCGGAACAATGACCGCATGACACTCAACGTCGCGGCGAATTATGGCGGACGATGGGACATAGTCAATGCCGCCCGCCAGTTGGCCAGGGCCCACGCCGAAGGCAAGATCACCAGTGAACAGATTGATGAGCAGCTTTTTTCGCAATACACCGCGCTGCAGGCAAAGCATGATCCGGACCTTTTCATCCGAACCGGCGGCGAAACCCGTATCAGCAATTTCCTGCTGTGGCAGTCAGCCTACTCAGAACTCTATTTTTCGGACGTGTTATGGCCTGACTTCAGCCCGCAGGAACTCGACAAGGCGATTGCCGAATACCGCTCCAGGGAGCGACGCTTCGGTATGACTGGCAAACAGGCCGGCCTGGCCTCTGCCAGGGGACAATGAGCGATGCTCAAAACCCGCATATTCACCGCCCTGATCATTTTTCCGGCAACCGTTGCCGGTGTGTTCCTGCCTCCAACGTGGCTGTTTCAGCTGTTGATCGCCTTATTGTTGCTGACCGGCTGTTGGGAATTCCGTCGACTGGCAGATTTGCCCCAGGCGAGCGGCTGGATTTTGCAATTGATACAAACAGCCGTTATTGCGTTGCTGATGGTTTACTGGCAGGCAATCAAGCCTGAAGCTTTGTTGCTGCTCGCAGCAGGCTGCCTCTCTTGGTTATTCATGTTCGCCCGGATGCCCGCATACAGGGACGGCGCCCGGCCCGGCGCGCGTTACCGGGTGTTGGGTTTCCTTGCTGCATTGATTGCCACCACCTTTTGCTGGACTGCACTGGCCTGGCTGCACGATCGTCCAAATGGCCCTTTTGTTGTCTTCCTGTTGCTGCTGATCATCTGGGCTTCTGATGTGGGTGCCTACTTTTCCGGTAAGCAATTTGGCCGGCACAAGCTCGCACCCGTCATCAGCCCCAAGAAAACCTGGGAAGGCGTCTACGGTGGTGTTCTGCTGGCTACGGCTGCTGCGTTCCTGTGGTCTGAGTGGGTCGCGGGCCTGGATATTCCGGGGTTTTCGCTGCTGGGCATCACCGCGGCGACCGCACTGGCCTCAATTGGTGGAGACCTGTTCATCAGCTTTCACAAACGGACCGTGGGACTGAAAGATACCGGCACCATCTTCCCCGGGCATGGCGGTATCCTGGACCGCTATGACAGCCTGCTGGCCGGTGCGCCGTTTTTCGCGGTGGCATATGGAGTGCTGGCTCTGTGATGCAGGAAACCGTATCCGTACTGGGCTCTACCGGGTCGATCGGCAGCAACACGCTTGATGTGATCCAGCGGAACCCGGAACGCTTCAAGGTGCAGGCACTGACTGCGCACCGGAATGTATCCCAACTGGTGGAACAATGCGTACGCCATGATGCCCGCCTGGCAGTCATAGCGGATTCATCACTTGAGAAAGAACTCGCGTCAGCACTGAAACTCGCGGGCGCTCGCGCTGAAGTCATGTCCGGCGAAGCCGGGTTGCTGGAAGCGGCCGGCGGACCGGATACGGACATCGTCATGGCCGCCATTGTTGGCGCGGCGGGGCTGGGCTCCACCTTCGAAGCCGCACACCGCGGCAAGAAGATCCTGCTGGCCAACAAGGAATCGCTGGTCATCGCCGGCGAGGTGTTCATCGCAGAAGCCCGTCGCAACAATGCGCCTGTCGTGCCTGTCGACTCCGAGCACAATGCCATATTCCAGGCCATGCCCGAAGGCTTTGAGCAAGGGCTCTCGGAACGGGGGGTGGAGAAGATCATCCTGACCGCATCGGGTGGACCATTCCGCGAATTGCCGGCAGACCGGTTTTGCGACGTCACACCTGAACAGGCCTGCAATCACCCCAACTGGAGCATGGGCCGTAAAATTTCGGTCGACTCCGCCACGCTGATGAACAAGGGCCTGGAAGTAATCGAAGCCCGCTGGCTATTCAACGCGGACCCGGACCAGATTGAAGTGCTGGTGCACCCCCAGAGCATCGTTCACTCGATGGTTGCTTATCTCGACGGATCGGTGCTGGCCCAGATGGGAACACCGGACATGCGCACACCGATCGCCCACGCGCTGGCCTGGCCCGGACGTATTGAAGCGGGCGTCAAGCGCCTCAATCTAGCGCAGATGAATGATCTCAGTTTCGAAAAGCCGGACCTGCAACGATTTCCCTGCCTCGGACTGGCATTTGATGCCATGGCCGTCGGAGCGAGCGCGCCTGTCACACTCAACGCCGCCAACGAAATTGCCGTGGCGGCTTTTCTCGATCGCAAGATCGGCTTCGATGACATTCCCCGGCTGGTAGCTGACGTTATGGAACGTATTGCCGTTTCGGCTATCGAAAACCTCGGGGACGTGTTGCAACAGGACCGGCTGGCACGGCTTGAAGCCGATCAATGGGTAAAGAAAACTTATGGGTGAAGTTCTTGGTTCAATCTGGTGGTTACTGGTCGCACTGGGCGTGCTGGTGACTTTTCATGAGTTCGGTCATTTCTGGGTGGCGAGAAAGCTTGGCGTCCGGGTGCTGCGATTTTCCGTTGGCTTCGGCAAGGCATTGTGGTCGCGGCGCGGCGCGGACAACACCGAGTATGTGGTCGCAGCCATACCCTTGGGTGGCTATGTAAAAATGCTGGACGAACGCGAAGGCGATGTCGCCAGCAGCGATCTCGACCAGGCCTTCAACCGCAAACCGGTCTGGAGCAGGATTGCCATCGTCGCAGCGGGCCCCGTATTCAACCTGGTATTCGCCGTACTGGCGTTCTGGGTCATGTTCATGGTGGGTATTCCTGAAGCCCGGCCGTTGGTGGGATCGGTTTCGGGGATAGCTGCAGAAGCCGGAATTGAACCGGGAGACGCCATTGTCGCTGTTGACGACTCGGACACCCGGACCTGGTCGCACACGATCCTGGCACTGGTCACCCGGGCGCTCGATCGTGAACCCACCCGCGTCACCGTCGAAAGCGCTGATGGCGAGCGTTCCGACCACTTGCTGGCACTGGACAAGCTGGGTTCGGACTTTAGCGAGGAAAAAACACTCGAGGCCCTGGGTATCGAGCCCTGGCGGCTGAAAATACCCGCCGTCATCGGGGAAGTCAGCGATGACAGCCCTGCAGAAAAGGCCGGTTTGTACAGCGGCGACCGCATCGTTGAGATTGCCGGAGAAGAGGTGGTCGGCTGGTCCTCGATAGGCCGTTTGGTGCAAACCCATGGTGTTGCCGACCAGTCGTTGCCGATCAAGGTGAACCGTGACGGCGTTGAGCTGGAGCTTGAAGTGCTTCCGCGCAAGGAACGGTCCGGAGCGTTTTCAAGCCGCCTGTTGCTAGGTATCAGTAATGCGGAAATCCCCGCAGCGCAAAGGGCTGAATGGGAGAGGGCTGCGATCATTCTTCGCCTGGGGCCACTGGAAGGCTTCGGTGCGGCCATCAAGGAAACCTGGCGCCTGACCGGTTCCACGCTTGGCCTGCTGGCCAGAATGCTCACCGGCAGCGCTTCGGTCAAGAACCTGTCAGGGCCGATCAGTATTGCCCAGTTCGCCAATTCATCGGCGTCAGCTGGAATCTCGCATTTCCTGTTCTTTCTGGGCGCGATCAGCCTTAGCCTCGGCATCCTGAACTTATTGCCGATTCCTGTGCTCGATGGCGGTCATCTGCTCTATTACCTGATAGAATTGATCAAAGGAAGCCCGGTATCTGAGCAAACTCAGGTAGCGGGCCAATATTTTGGGCTACTTGCCCTGGCCGGCCTGATGAGCCTGGCGTTTGTTAACGATATTTTACGGCTGGTCGGTTAGGCTTTTTGAATCAATGATAAGAATTTCAGCTCTGATCCTGAGTTGCCTGCTGTGGGTTAACGCCGCATACGGCGCAGACTCATTTACCATTTCGGATATTCGCGTAGAGGGCCTGCAGCGAATTTCTGAGGGCACTGTATACAATTACTTGCCACTGAACCCGGGGGATACGCTGACGCCGTCCAACGCCCGTGCTTCCATCCGTGAGCTTTACCGAACCGGTTTCTTCCGGGACATCCGTTTGGATCGAGAAGGCAGCATCCTGGTGATTTCAGTGGAGGAAAGACCAGCCATCGCAACGGTGACGCTGTCCGGAAACAAGGCCATCAAGGAAGAGGAATTGCGCCGGGTGCTGTTCGATATCGGCCTGTCCGAGGGCGAAGTATTCGACCGGCTGGTTCTGGATCGCCTGCGACAGGAGCTGATTAAACAGTATTTCAGCCAGGGCCGCTACGCGGTCAGCGTCGACACCCGCGTCACCGAGCTCGACCGCAACCGGGTCCGTATCGCCATTGTGATTGATGAAGGCGATGTGGCAGAAATCAAGCACATCAATATCGTTGGTAACGAGACGTTCACCGACAAGGAAATTCGCGAGGATTTCGAAGCGAACATCAAGCCCAAGTGGAAATTCTGGTCGAAAGAAGGGCAGTATTCACGCGAAAAACTTTCCGGAGACATGGAAAAACTTCGCTCCTACTACCTGGACCGGGGGTATGTTGATTTCAGCGTCGAATCCACGCAGGTCTCCATCGGGCCCAGCAAGGAAGATATTTACATCACTGCCAACATCGTGGAAGGCGATGTATATGGTGTAGATGAAGTATCGATCACGGGTGACCTGGTCATTGACGAAGGCACCCTCAGGCGCCTGATCGTCGCCCAGCCCGGCGAAATATTTTCACGCAAGAAAGTAGAACAAAGCGTCGAGAACATCACCTCGGTGCTCTCCAACATTGGCTATGCCTTTGCCAATGTAAACCCCATTACCGACGTCGACCGCGACAACCGCCTGGTGTCGATCAACTTTTTCGTCGACCCCGGCAAACGCGTGTATATCCGCAGAATCCAATTTGTCGGCAACAGTAAAACCAAGGACGAGGTACTGCGCCGTGAAATGCGCCAGATGGAAGGCGCCTGGTTCTCGCAGTCTGCCATCGATCGCTCCAAGGTCCGTTTGCAGCGCCTGAGCTTTTTCGAAATGGTTGAAATCGAAACCCCGGCAGTACCCGGAACGGATGACCAGGTAGACATTATTGTCAACGTTTCAGAACGCCCGGCAGGCAGCTTCACGGTCGGCCTGGGTTACTCGCAGGTACAGGGACTGATTTTTTCTCTGAGCGTCCAGCAGGAAAACTTCCTTGGCAGCGGCAAGCGCCTCGGGCTGGGCCTGTCGCACAGCAGCATTATCAGCAGCCTGAATCTGTCGTATGACAATCCATATTGGACGGATGACGGTGTCAGCCGCGGTTTCTATGCGCGCTACCAGGAATATGACCAGGGCGCCGCCAATATTTCCACGTTCACATCGAGTGAATGGGCGCTTGGCATGAATTTTGGCGTTCCCGTGACCGAAGTGGATTACCTGCGTTCAGGTCTTGGCTATCGCAACTCATCATTGAACATCGGCCAGTTCACCTGCATCGAACCTGATCCGGAAAATCCGCTGATATGCCTTGAGTTTGGTCTTGTTCCCAGGGCAGGCGACCCCCTGTCTGCATCACTCGACCATAATGGCGATGGGGTCATATCGGAGGACGAACGTAATTTCGATGTGTTTGACTGGTCGATCAGCTGGACACGCGACAGCCGTAACCACTTCCTGAATCCGTCGCGCGGTTCCGCCCAGTCACTGACCTTGCAGACGGCACTGCCAGGCAGCTCAAGAAAGTTTTACAAACTTTTCTATCGCGGCGCCAAGTTCTGGCCCATCTGGCGCGGCCTGGTATTCTCGGTCAGGGGCAACTTCGGCTACGGTGATTCTTACGACAATTACGACAAAACATCTCTGGCATCGCCGATTGAAACCGATGTGCCATTCGGTGAATGCGATCCCACAGACCTGATGAAACTGGATGACGGGCTGCCTTTCTACGAGCACTTCTATAGTGGCGGCGTGCGGGACCTGCGCGGTTACGACGACAATACCCTCGGACCGAAGGACGCTTTCTGTCGATCGGTGGGTGGTGATTTCAAGGTCGCCGGCGGTGTTGAGCTGGCGTTTCCGACGCCCTTTGTCGGCGCCCAGAGCGGGACCCGAATCGCATTGTTCGTGGACACCGGTTATGTATATGAAAATGTCCAGGCGTTTGAGCTGGACAAAATGAGGGGTTCTTTTGGTCTCTCGGTGACCTGGGAAGCACCCATTGGACCGATCGTGATCTCTTATGCTTTCCCCTTCAACGACCGTCCCGGCGACCGCACTGAAGACCTGCAATTCTCCTTTGGAACAACGTTCTAGAAAGTTTTCTTAATTTTTCCGGTTGCGTGTACAATACGGAGTATGTGGTATTACGTCCGCACAATTTGCATCGTGCTGGTCGGCCTGGCTCTGTGCTCAACGGTCGACGCCCAGCAATTGCGTATCGGCTATGTCGATATGAAGGAAGTGCTGGACCGGGCGCCACAGGTTGTTGCCGGCAGGGCCAAGCTCGACCAGGAATTTCGCGCACGAAACGACGCCATAGAATTGGACGAAATGCGGGGTGATTCGATGGAGCAAAGGCTGCAGCAGGCAGATATGACAGCGGAAAATCGCCTGCAAATGGAACGGGAACTTCGTGACATTCGCCGCAGTGTCAGCCGGCGCAAGGAAGATCTGCGAGACGAACTTTCTTTTCGGAGGACTGAAGAGGTCCAGCGACTTGAAGAACAGATCAACGTCGCGGTTCAGGAGATTGCCCAACGCAATGGCTACGACCTGATTATCTCCAGCCCCGTGATCTATGCCAACCCCGACCTGGACATAACGGATCTGATTCTGGAACAACTGGAAGTTGAGTTCGCGGCCGACCAGGCGGAATTTGGCATTCGCTGATCTCTCCGGAAACAGGAATGTCCGTCTCTCAAAGCAAGCACAGCCTGGCGGATTTTGCTGCACGCTTCAAACTCGAACTCATCGGCGATGGCGACCGGACCATCGATGGAGTGGCGACCCTGAAGGAAGCCGGGCCGTCACAGATTGCATTCCTGGCTAACCGATCCTATAAAAAGCAACTTCCGGCCACTCATGCCGGCGCAGTCATCCTGAAAGAAGAAGATGCCGCAGATTGCCCGGTAGATTGCCTGGTTGCCGCCGATCCTTATCTGGCTTATGCCCGGCTGGCGAACCTGTTCGACCACCGCCCGGCAGCAGAACCCGGAGTCCACCCAACGGCCCAAGTTGCCGAGTCCAGTCGTTTGGGCAGAGATGTCAGCATAGGCGCGAATGTTGTCGTCGGTGAGCATTGCGAAATTGGTGACGCCTGCACGCTCGGCCCCGGTACCGTACTCGATGCGGAATGCCGGCTCGGAGCGGGGTGCCGCCTGTTCGCCAATGTTTCTTTGGGTCACGGCGTTTACCTCGGTCAGAGGGTTATCATCCATCCGGGCGCGGTCATAGGCGCTGACGGGTTCGGCATCGCCTTTGCCGGAGATCACTGGGAAAAAGTCCCGCAACTCGGTTCCGTGACGATCGGCGATGACTGTGAGATCGGCGCCAACACCTGCATAGACCGAGGGGCGATCGAAGACACCGTGTTGGGAAACGACGTGCGTATCGATAACCTGGTGCAGATCGCCCACAATGTACGTATTGGCTCACATACCGCAATCGCAGCGAATTGCGGGCTGGCCGGCAGCACCACGGTTGGAGAATACTGTCTGCTCGCCGGTGGCGTCGGCGTGGGCGGCTTGCGCCACCTCGAGATCGCTGAACGGAGCACTATCCTGGGCGGAAGTGATGTCACTAGTTCGATCACCGAACCGGGAATAACGTGGGACGGGCATGTTCCGGCGATGCCGACCGGAAAGTGGCGACGAATCCTGACGCGCCTGCGAAAATTGGACGAATTGGTGAAACAAGTCCATACCATCGAAACAGATATTAAAAAGCGAACCCAAAATGGAAAATAATATTTTACCCCACCCGGTTGAAGCCGGAGACATCGAAAAATACCTGCCTCACCGCTACCCTTTCCTGCTGATCGACCGGGTGCTGTCGATGCAGGTGGAGCCGGAAAAAAAGCTGATTGGCGTCAAGAACGTGACGGTTAATGAACCATTTTTTTCCGGCCATTTTCCCGGAAACCCAGTCATGCCCGGTGTCCTGATGATTGAAGCCATGGCGCAGGCAGCAGGCATGCTGGCCCACCTCGCAGCCGAAGTAGATGGTGAAACGGGCGAGTTGTACTACCTGGTAAAAGTAGACAATGCCCGCTTCAGCCAGATTGTTGTGCCAGGCGACCAGCTGATCCTCGAAGCCATCCAGAAACGCATCAAGCGCCGCATGGGCTGGTACGAATGCCAGGCCACCGTGAACGGCAATCGCGTGGCAAGCTGTGAATTACTGTGTTCAGGTGGCCCCAAATGAGTCATATTCATGCCACAGCACTGGTCGATCCAGCCGCCCAAATCGCTGACGACGCCGAAATCGGCCCCTTCAGTATTATCGGGCCAAAAGTAACGATTGGACCCGGAAGCTGGATTGGTTCCCACGTGGTGGTGACCGGCCGGACAACCATCGGCGAAAACACGCGCATATTCCATCACACCTCGATGGGTGAAGAACCCCAGGACAAGAAGTATGACGGCGAAGACACAGAGCTGATCATTGGTGACAACACCACGATCCGGGAGTTGTGCACTTTCAGCCGTGGCACCATTCAGGGGGGCGGGAAAACCATCATCGGCAACAACAACTGGATCATGGCCTGCGTACACATCGCCCACGACTGCGTGCTGGGCGACAACATCATCATGGCGAACAATGCTTCGCTGGCCGGCCACGTCACGGTTGGCGACTGGGCCATATTGTCCGGATATTCGCTGATCCACCAGTTCTGCACCGTGGGAGAACACAGCTTCACGTCGTTTGCCAGTCATGTGAACCGGAGCATTCCCCCTTACGTAACCGTTTCGGGAGAAAAAGCCCGGGCCCGGGGCGTGAACACCGAAGGACTAAAACGCCGGGGCTACACAGCCGAACAGATCCAGCAGGTAAGGCGCGCGTATAAGTTACTTTACCGCTCCGGTACGCCACTGGAAGAGGCAGCGGAAACACTCGGTGAATGGGCCAGGGACCACGACGAAATCAGGCCCCTGGTGGACTTCCTGGACATCACGGAAAAAAGTTTCATTCGCTGAGCGGGCACATACACAGCCCGGCATGATTAACGAGACCCCCACATTTGCCCTGGTTGCCGGCGAAGCTTCCGGCGATCAGCTTGGCGCAGCGCTGATAGAACGTCTCAAGGAGCAGTTTCCGGACGCTCGCTTCGCCGGTATTGGCGGCAAGTATATGCAGGCTGCCGGCCTGGAAGCATGGTGGGATTCTGAAGAACTGGCCCTGTTCGGCCTGGTGGAAGTGCTTGCTCACCTGCCCCGCCTGATCCGGCTGCGCCGCCAGCTGCTGCAGCGCCTGCTGACACTGGCGCCTGACGTATTCATTGGCATCGATGCCCCGGACTTCAACCTGGGCCTGGAAATCAAGTTGCGGCGCCGGGGTATTCGCACCATTCACTATGTCAGCCCGACCGTTTGGGCCTGGCGACAGAAGCGCGTCAGAAAAATTGCCCGCGCTGCTGACCTGGTGCTTTGCCTGTTTCCTTTCGAACCCGGTTTCTACCGTGATCACGATGTCAAAGCTGTCTATGTCGGGCACCCTATGGCGGACCAAATCGATGCAGATGATGACCCGGCAGCAGCCCGCAACAGCCTTGATCTCGTATCTTCCAACCGCACGGTCGCCTTGCTTCCGGGCAGCCGTAACAGCGAAGTTTCACGACTTGCCGAACCGATGATCGAGGCGGCCCGGATCCTGGAGCGCGAATGCCCCGGAATGCAATGGGTAGCCGCCATGGCGAACGACGACGTCAAACAAGTCTTCCAGCATGCGATGAAGCGGCTGGGTTTTACCGGTATTACGCTGGTGACTCACGAACCCAGGAAAGTTATCGCCGCGGCTGATGCCGTGATTTGCGCCTCCGGCACGGTTGCACTGGAAACCCTGTTGGTCAATCGCCCGATGACGGTGACCTACAAAATATCCCCCGCCACCCACTTTCTGGCGAAATATCTCAGGCTGATCAAGCCACAGCTGTTTTCCCTGCCCAACATCCTGGCCGGAGAGCGGCTGGTTCCCGAACTCATCCAGGAAGAATCCACCGGTGAGAAACTCGCCCGGGAAACACGCTTCTGGCTGAACAATGAAGCGGCGAGGACGACGCTGCGCCGGCGGTTCCTCGAACTGCACCAGGACCTGCGCTGCGATGCCAGCCGACGGGCTGCCGAGGCTGTATGCAGCATGCTTGAGTCGTGACTGGGCTGGCCGCCGGTGTCGATGAAGCCGGCCGTGGTCCGTTGGCGGGACCGGTCGTGGTTGCCGCGGTAATCCTGGATCCCGGGCAGGCCATCGAAGGCCTGGGTGATTCCAAGAAACTCAGTGAAAAACGGCGCGAAGCCCTGTTTCCGGAAATCCAGTCCTGCAGTCTCGCCTGGTCCATCGTCGAGGTGGGGGTCGAGGAAATTGACCGGATGAATATTCTGCAGGCAACACTGGCGGGCATGAAAAGGGCCGTTGAGCAGTTATCGCCGGCGCCCGGCATCGCGCTGATCGACGGTAACCGATCACCTGCAATGGAGTGTGAAGTCAGAACGATCGTGCAGGGAGACCGCCTGATACCGGCCATTTCCGCGGCTTCCATCCTGGCCAAGGTCTACCGTGACCGCCTGATGCAGAAAATGAACCAGCTGTACCCCGGTTATGAATTTGACCGGCACAAGGGGTACCCTACAGCCAGGCACCTGCAGTGCCTGAAAAACCTGGGGCCCTGTGAAATTCACAGAAAATCGTTCGCGCCGGTTCAGGATTTACTGACGCAACGCGTTTTGGACCTTTGAATCTACTGTCCGGCGGAATCCACGTAGTCTTCAATCGCCTGGCGTGTGACCGGCCCCAGAAAGCCTTTCACGGCCTTGCCTTGCGGGTCCAGAATGATCGTCGTTGGCAAAACCTTGGGCGCCCCGAACGGTTCCGGCGGCTCGAAAACGTCGACCTTGAGAATCGGGTAAGTAACATCGAAATCTTCCAGGAAAGCGAAAAAATCTTCGTCATCCAGTTCTTCGTAAGCCAGTCCCAGCACGGTAATGTCCTTGCGCTCCATGTGTAACTCCGAAAGCTCCGGAATTTCCTTGCGGCAGGGCGCGCACCAGGTTGCCCAGTAATTGACCACGACCCACTCGCTGCGGAAATTACTGAGGGACACGTCACCACCCCCCAGTTGCTCCAGCGTGAAGTCGATGGGAATATCGGTTTCATATTCGGCCCATGCCAGGGAGGTAAAAAGCAGCAGCATCGGGCAAAGCCAGGTCCAGCCATGTTTCATGTCAGTCTTCCTTGTTGTCATTGCCAAGAAACATGCTTCTCAGCGTTCGTTCCCAGTGCACGTCACCACTGTCCCGGATATGTCGTAGCCCTGCGATGAAAATCTCATCCCATGGCGAGCTGACCGGCAGTTCATCAATTTCGCCCAGCGGCAGGTAATAATCACCCAAGCGATATAGCTCTCCGATAGACAAGTCACCGAGATCCCTGGTCAGCATCCAGTTTCCTTCCTCGTCCGTGGTGGCCAGTTTCTGCACGCGTAACTGCGACATCAAGCGGATGATCTGCAGTTCGCTCGCCGCCTGTTCAAAGTCCAGAAGTTCTCCCATTGACAAGGCCTGGCCAGACCTTTGGGCGTTCCAGAGATGCCGTAGCAACCGATACACCAGCTGAAACTCCCAGCGCTTCGGCCAGTCAGTGTCGTACTTGCGAAAATCTGAAAAAGTGGTCAACGAAGCCGCCAGTGAGGCACCGAACAGGATAACCGTCCAGACCAGGTACAACCAGAACAGAAAAATCGGAAATGCGGCAAGTGCCCCGTAGATGGCCTTATAGCTGGCATTACTGACAAAGGCCACAAATCCGGCCCGGGCAATGGTGAACAAAACGGTACTCAGGAATGCACCCACCAAGGCATGCTTGATCCTGACTCTTCGATTGGGCACCAGCACAAAAAACAGCGCAAACACCAGCCAGGTCAGCAAAAAGATTCCGACCTGGTGAATACTGGGCGGAATGCCCTCGTGCATGCCCAGGACCGTCAAAATCTTCTGCGCGCTCAGAGCCATTGCGGCCGCAATCAAAATCGGCCCCAGCGTCAACACGGCCCAGTACATCACGATACGGTTTAACAGGGTACGGTTCCGGTCCACCCGCCAGATTCGATTCAATGCGACTTCGATCCGGACCATCAGCATGATCGCGGTGACGATCAGCATGATCGTACCGGTCAGCGCCAGGCTGCCGATGCTATCCAGGAAAGAATTGATATAAGGAACAATCTGCTCGCCGGTGGCCGGCAAAAAGTTGTCAAAAATGAAGTCCTGCAGGCTCTGCGACCACTTGCTGAAAACCGGAAAAGCGGAAATGATACCGAACACAACGGCCAGCAAGGGAACCATGGCAAGCAGGCTGGTATAGGCCAGCGACGCTGCTTCTTCAAAGCAACGGTCCTCCTGGAAATGCTTCCAGACATGGCGCAGCAGGCGCCGGCCACGTTGCAGATGGTGCGGCAGCAAGGCTTTTATATTGTTTTCCTGGTTCATTCTCCGCGTCCACGTGGTTTACCCTGCCGGGTTCAGTTGCTACCATTCTAACCAAGAGAATGCCGATGACCATCAGAATCTTACACAATCCACGCTGTTCCAAGTCCAGGGCGACGCTTGCGCTGCTGCATGAAAAAGGGTTTCAGCCCGAAGTCACGCTCTACCTCGAAACTCCACCAGAGGCCTCAGAGCTGAAAACCATCCTGGGGCAACTGGGCCTGGAGGCCAGGCAACTGTTGCGAAAAGGCGAAGCAGAATATCGCGAACTCGGACTGGCTGACACCTCGTTGAGCGAAGGCCAGCTGATTGACGCAATGGTCGCTCATCCGCGCCTGATCGAGCGTCCTATTGTGCTGGCCAACGGCCGCGCCGCGATTGGCCGTCCGCCGGACTCTGTGCTCTCCATCCTTTGAATAGCGCACACCTTCTGAAAGCGGCCTACATTGGCCTGCTGGTGCTGCAACCGGCCTGGCATGCGCTGCTACCCTCTCCGCACGGCACGGGCAGCTGGATACTGGCACTGGTGGCTACGATACCGTTATTACTGCCGCTCAGGGGCGTGCTGGCTCTCTCGCTCAGATCCCTTACCTGGGCGGGTTACCTGGTGATGTTGTACCTGGTGATTGGCGTCATGGAGGCGTGGAGCAACCCGCCACAAAGAACAGCAGCATTGCTGCAAACCGCGCTGGTCGTGATATTCGTGGGCAGCGTGCTGGTATTCAGCCGCCGGCAGCGGTAAGTTCCTCACGCACTTCCGGCTGTCCGGAAGGCTGCGTAAAAAAATCGAGGTAAAGTGCATTCAGGCGCATCAGTGCGTGTGCGACACTGGTGGAAATGGAACCTGAGCGCCTTAAGTTCTCTGGCAGACGTTCCCAGTCTGCCTGGAAGGTTTCCAGCCGGGAAAGGCCAATTTCATTGATCGAGGCAACCGCCGTATTCGTTTCCCGCAAACGGCGCAATCCACGCGTATCCAGCAGCGCGCCATAACCCTCCAGCCCCGCACGAATCTTATCGGAGTCGATCAGCTGGTCGGGGTAAAACAACTTGATGTAGGAACGGACCAGGGCTTTCTGCGCGGTCAGTTCCTCCTGCAATTCAAGCAGGTTTTCATCATCGAATCTCCCTCCCCTAGCCTGTGGCCGCAACAGCGCGGTGTATACCGCGGCCTGTTCAGCCTGGTACAAACTCTGCAGATGTTGATTGAGCCGTTCCGGCAGGGTTTCGTCAGGTTCGAATTCATAAGGCGTAACACCCAGGCCGGTAATAAACCAGTCCCGCCATTCGGCCCCCTTGTCCCAGTTGGCGTTGATGACTTCGGAAGGCCTCGTGCGCGCACTGGCCATGTAAGTCAGGCGATCTGGAACTACCCGGATGCGGCTGTCACTGTTCAGGCGGGTCACGATACGGGAGCCCACCCACTCCATCGGGCAGCTGTCCTCGGCCACTTCCGGCGTAGCGGCTGCAAACAGGTAATGATACTCATCCGGACTGATGAAGTTGGCTCCAAACACGCGGGTGAACTGTTCGTTTTCCTGGTACCGGCCAATCAGGTCAAAACTCAGCTTGCCATAATAATTGGCCACATGCGGGTCGTCGGCACGCACCGGTTCGGCCCGCCGTTCCACCCAGCGTACGTTCTCATAGCAGATATCGACCTCTCCCATGCGGCTCTGATCCGCAATCAGGTAGGTGTCGGGAAAAAGCCCAAGCAAGGCACGCGTCGCCTCCAGTTCGCCGGTCATTTCACAGTAGAGATCAGGGTCACAAGGACCGATAATGGTTTCTTCGCCGCGGTAGGCTGTTTTCTGTGAGGCGTTACCGTGCAAAACGATGTCAGCGCCCGGCTTGAGCATTTCCTCGCGGAAATTGAGTTCCGTTTCGCTGATGCCCGCTACCAGTTGCTGCAGGGCCAGGCGATAATCCACCAGGCTGCGCATCACCGGGTCATTGATCCCGGTTCCTTCAGCGCTGATGCAGTTCACTTGCTGCGCCATGTCTTGCAGTAATTGCAGTCCCTGTTCGCGCATCTGCACGATCAGCGCTTCGTTCTCGGGCGTCTGGAAGTAGACCGGCGCCTGCCGGGCGAACCAGGTAATCAGCGTGGCCAGGCTGGACCATTCCAGTGGATTGGGAACGGGTTCGGCCGGCATTTCGCAATTTGTAGGAAAGTGCTCATGCAGATAGCCCAGTGAAAAATTAACCCTCTGCCAGGGCGCCATCCTCAGTTCGCGGCGAAGCTGGTCTGATCCGAATGGGCCATCGGGATCACCGGCCAGTTCCTCGCGACTGACCAGGTTGACTGAAAAATCCACCAACCCGGCAAGGCAGCCATCGAACTGCTCCCGTGTCAGGTTCACCGTACCCGAGGCATCAATGCCGGCCGCAATGTTACTGCAGGCGTCGACCTCTTCGGTGATGCGCCGGCGGACCGGTTGGTCAAAATAATAATTCATTTCCGGCAACATCAGCACCATCTGGGCAACGGCATCAGCAATACCTCGCCGCAACGTGCCCAGTCGTTCGGTATCGTCCTGCGTGCCCTGCAAGTACTGTACGGCGTCGAAAACCGCAGCGAGCGTGGCGTTAATCCGCGGATCGACTGCGGAAAACTCGGCGGCAAATACGTTTGAAAGCCGGGGCAACAACCCGGCAAGCAGCCGCGGCAGGTGCGAATCCCGGGCAGGCGTCGGCTGAGATAACAGCATGTCTGAAACGACCCAAAGCAGGGATTCCGTGAAGGCCAGGTAACGGCTGTCATTGAGTCCGTCAATCGCAGTTGCCAGGACCAGGATGTATTCCGCGTCCTTCAGATATGGATCAGTCAGGCGCGGCATGGCCGAGATCAGGTCAATTCGCAATTGAATCAAAATCCACTCATCCAGTGGGCCTGACTGGAACGTTGCATCGGCCAGTAGTGATAAACGATTGACGGCTTCATCGATCACCTGTTCCATTCTTCCAGTGACCGGATTCGACAGCATTTCCAAGTCAGCCACGGTTACCAGTAGCGCGTCCTGCTTGTAATCAACCGGCAGTGGCGGCTGCGCCAGGACGGGAGGCCCCAACCCCGCCCAGCCGATGAACCAGTCCTCGTGAAGATCCAGAACAGCCTGTAGCAGGCCGTCGTTCACCATCAAGGCCGCCAGCAGGCTGGACCACAAAGCCGCCGACTGAAATTCGATCCGCTGCAGCGCCTCGGGCAGGATGGCCGCTGAAAGCAACTCGTTGGATCGGTCAAAAAGCTGTCTGAACAGGCTCCGGTCTTCAGGACCCAGCGGCGAAACAAACAGCCCCGGATTGACTTGGT
The DNA here is from genome assembly GCA_029859645.1 of Lysobacterales bacterium. Lineage (GTDB taxonomy): Bacteria > Pseudomonadota > Gammaproteobacteria > Xanthomonadales > SZUA-36 > JAHEFT01. The sequence continues at coordinate 20,212 of JAOUCS010000047.1, forward strand.
ACTGATCCAGTTTGAGCAACACGTGCCAGGCCGCCGGGTCCAGATGGGAACCGCGGGAAGGCGGATCAGGGAACCGCCCGGCGAGGCGGTCCAGCCACGCCCTTTCATCTCTGAACCTCGCGGCCAGCACCTGCGAATCGTTGTACGAGGCCGATGTGCCGTATTCCAATAACTGGGCAACGGCAATCATCGTCAGCAGCGTGTCGGTGCGCATGTCATTGCTGGACAGGGCCACAGCCAACTCAGCGGTGCCCGGCAGGTCTTCGATGGTAACGCTCTGCACCACGACGACTTCTTCCAACAGGTTTACCGGCTCAGTTTGCTGGTTGCTGTCAGCATCGATTTCCTGTGCCCTTAACCCGCCGCAGGCGAAAGCCATCGATAAAACACACAGACATGCGGCCATCATAGACCGGTGCGTTTTCGAGGCAGGTTGGAGTTTCAGAGTTTTCAACTTATGCTTGCCGCTGTTTGCCACGATTCCAGAACCGATATACTACGCGAATGATTTCAAAACTGCTCATCATCACCACCGGCGGCACTATCGACAAAATTTATTTTGACGACAAAAGCGACTACCAGATTGGTGAACCGCAAATCAGCCAGATCCTGCATGCCATGCATGTCGCCTTCGACTTCGAGGCCATTGCCCTGATGCGCAAGGACAGCCTGCATATCGGCGAGAAAGAACGGCGCTTGATTCATGCCACCGTGGACGCATCGGACGCCAGCCACGTGTTGATCACCCATGGCACCGACACGATGGTGGAAACCGCTGCCATGCTGGATGATGTCAAAGGCAAAACCATCGTTCTGACCGGCGCGCTGAATCCGGCCCGCTTTCGCGACTCCGACGCCATTTTCAATATCGGCTGCGCCGTGGGCGCGGTGCAGAGCCTGCCGGAGGGTGTCTATATCGCCATGAACGGCAAGGTATGGGATCCCGCCAGGGTCCGTAAAAACCGCAAGGAAAACCGCTTCGAGCCGATCACATGAGCTTGATGGCATGGATGACCAGTCCAACCAGGCCACCAACGAGCGTTCCATTGATGCGAATGAACTGAAGGTCGCGGCCGATCGCCTGCTCGATGCGCTGGCTGGTTTCGACCGCATCCCAGCCCCGCACTGTATCGCTGATCAGGCTGGCGATGGAATGCCGGTTTTCATCGACGATCGAAACCGCTGAGTCGATCAGCCATTCATTCATCCAGGCTTGCATTTCCGGGTCGTTCTCCAACTCTTCCGCCAGGCCGGACAGCAGATCGCCCAGTTGCCTGCGCAACGGTGATTCCGGATTTTCCAGGTCGGACTCCAGCCCGGTTACGAGATCCATCCAGAGGCGGTAAAGGTAGTCCTGTAAATCGCCGTTTTCCAGCAAGCCCTGTTTCAATTGCTGCCCCAGGCGAAGGTAATCGGGATCATGTTGCAGTTCAGCAGCCCAGCGCAGCATCCACTGGTTGAAGTTGCCGCGCATGACATGGTCGGGATTCAGTGACATCTCGAGCAGCAGGGTTTCGATCCGGTCCAGCATCTGCACCAGGATCCGGTCATCGACGAAACCGGGCATCCACCAGGGACTTTCGCGCTGCACGTTGCCGCGAATTTGCTCGCGGTTATCATGCAGCAAAACCAGTGCGAAGCGCAGGGACTGGGTCAGTATTTCCTGGTGACGGCCGTCCTGAACCAGCCAGTCCAGGGTCTTACCCAGCATCGGAGCCAGGTTAACGTCCGCCAGTTGACGCTGACCCAGCTTGCGGATGAACTGCCGGACGCGTTCTTCATGCAGCGCACCCAACACCCATTGCGAGGCACGAACACCCAGGTCCAGCACACGCTCGTGCCCGGCTGGCGATTTCAACCACTCTGCGGATTTCCTGGCCAGGTTTGTGGACTGCAGCTTGACGCGGACAACCTCCGGATGCAAAAAGTGATCGGCAACGAAACGGGCCAGGTTCTCGCCGATTTCATTTTTGCGGTGAGGAATGATCGCCGTGTGCGGAATCGGTATACCCATTGGGTGCCGGAACAGCGCCACCACGGCAAACCAGTCGGCGAATGCCCCCACCATGCCGGCCTCGGCAAACGCGTGCACCCAGCCAGCCCAGCCCTCCGGTCGCTGCAGGGTCAGGAAAAAGAGCGCCGCCATCAGGGCCAGCAAAAGCAGTGGAATACGTTTCATGCACAGAATAGTATCCAATCCGTGTGCCAGTTGACGAACACATGCGAAATTCAGTACCTTGGGAATATTCCTCGGAAGGGCGATTAGCTCAGTTGGGAGAGCGCTGCAGTCACATTGCAGAGGTCACTGGTTCAAGCCCAGTATCGCCCACCATTGCAAATCAACCAGTTACCTAAAAACTCCCACCCTACAGTGCACTATGAGCCCCATTTCGAGTCCCATATCAGATTAAACAGCAAGACCAAAGGAGACACCCGAAGATGACCTGCCTGCATTAACTGGTCCAGTTGTTAAGTTAGTCTAAGCGGCCATTCGGCCTGTTTCCATTCCACGTTTTCCATCGTTGGGTATCACCACTTCCGGCGCTGGCGGCCGATAGCCCAGCGCACTGTGCGGTCGCCTGGTGTTGTAGTGGTTTCGCCAGTTTTCGATGATCACCTGGGCTTCCTTCAGCGTGTAAAAGATTTCGCCATTCAGCAACTCATCCCTCATGCGACCGTTGAACAACTCGCAGTAACCATTTTCCCATGGACTGCCAGGCATGATGTAGGCCGTCTTTGAACCCATGTGCTCCAGCCAGTTGCGCAGTTCCTCGGCCACCATCTCCGGGCCATTGTCGGAACGAACATGGTCCGGTACTCCGTGCTCCACCATCAGATCGGCAAATACCTCTAGCGCCTCTTTGGATCGGATACGCCGAGCGACATGGATCGCCAGGCAGCGGCGCGTGAACTCGTCGATCACCACCATCAGCTTCAGTACCCTGCCATCGCGTGTCCGGTCAAAGACGAAGTCCCACGACCAGACATGGTTGCGGTGTGTCGGCGCCAGCCGGATGCATGACCCATCGGCAAGCCACAGCCGGCTGCGTTTGGGCTGCTTGGGCGGCACTTTCAGACCTTCCAGCTTCCAGATACGCATCACTCTCGAATGACTGACTTTCCAACCTTCAGCACACAACAGGGCATGAACCCGACGGTAGCCATAGCGACCGTGCTGGCTCGCCAGTCGCGTCGTCGCTGCCGTCAATGCCGATTCGTCTTCCCGTGGCTGGGGAATGTAGCGAATAGTGGATCGGGCTACGCCCAGTGCCCGGCAAGTACGCCGCTCGGAGCATCCCAGCTTGACTCTCACATGCTGCACGGCGTCTCTTCGCCTTGCCGGGCTCAGTATTTTCCCTCGACCACTTCCTTGAGGATCTGCTTGTCGACGGTCAGGTCAGCCACCGCTCGCTTGAGACGAGCGTTCTCGGCTTCGAGCTCCTTGAGACGCTTTGCTTGGTCGACCCGCATACCGCCGTGTTCCTTGCGCCAGCGGTAAAAGGTTTGCTCGGTGATTCCTAGTTGCTTGACCACCTGGGCGATGGTCTGGCCCTGGCCCTGCAGGACCTCAGCCTCACGTAATTTGCGGATGATCGTCTCGGGGGTGTATCTTTTCTTCGCCATGATCCAGTTC
>JAOUCS010000009.1 GCA_029859645.1 Lysobacterales bacterium
CGAGACCATGGGCGTCGAACCGGTGCCCATGGGTATCAAGATTCCGGGCAACCAGCAAGTCGATGTTCCGGATTTTCTGGGTAGCAAATAAAAACCCGGTAGTTATCTCAACACCGGGCTCCGAAATAGAATAAAGAAATAACCTCTTAAGGGGACTTGGTCTTCTCCTCCCCACGGAAATCTTTTTTTACCAATCCGGCCGTCGCCAGGTGATGCCGGTCTCGACGGCTATAGCCATCATATTCCGGTTCTGCGGCAGCCACAGATTTAGGCACGAACCGTTGCGAGGGATTGATGTTTTCCTCTGCAAATTCACGCCTTGCGTCCCAGATCTCTTCCCTGCGGGATAGCCGATCGTTTGACGTTGGGGTCAGTTTTTGCGATGACTGCTGGAATGTCTTTTTCTGCAACTCGTGCGTTCTGCTTGACCGCCTGGTCAACCAAACTACCGCGAAAGCGATTACTCCCACGGATATCAGAAACCCAATCGTACCCATTCTGAAATCCTCCAAGACCTACCAGGCTTCGCTGCGCGCCCAGGCAACGATATAGCCATACCTACCAGAGACTTTCAAAATCCGTTTGATCCGTGTCGTTGACCCGATTCCGCCCTTGAATCGGTAACTGATTGAACTCTACTACTCTGTTTATAACACATTTTGATCATTTTTTGATCATTATTACACATCTGATTACCATCCCCAGGGCGTTCTGACTTCCTGCAAAGAGCCCCGTTTTGCGAGCCTGGGCGTGCCGCGGTAGTGAAACGCAGCTGTGGCTTCCTCATCCGCTTCAGCCTCTCTTTCTTTAACCACCCCATAACGATCTTCAATAAGAATGCGCAGATTGTCCTTTCTTTTCAGCAGATACTCGCTGTTCTCAATGGTCTGCTTTTTACTTACCAGTTGGTCGACGAATTGATGGAGTGTTTCAGAAACAGTTCGGTCACTGGCCTTTCCGACGTGCGCCTGGTTCCCCGGCCACCCCCACGGGGCAGGCACATTCAGCCGGCTATCTGGCTGCGGAGCTTCGCCTGCCGCTTCGGTCATGGCTCTGGATTGTGATGTTATTGTGCGATTCCTGCCTGCTCCGAGCTCATACTCATCGCCCCTTCGACGGAAAACCAATATGCACAGCCCCATAATCCCAAGAATGATCAGGATATACGTGACATATTCCATTCTGAAAGCCGCTCCTTCTTGTTTGAATATCTGACTTTCAAAATCCGTTTCGTGCGCAGATACTTCGCCTTTAAACTACATTACAGTGTTGTCGATAAAAAGTTGGTCAGCAAGTGTCATTAGTTCACATGATAAAAAGAATTCTCAATCTGACCTTGTTATTCCTGCTTTCGAGCGCAGTCAGCGCCGAGGATCGCAAGGACGTCACGCAGCAGTTCATCAAACTGGCGCTGCAGGGCGACCTGAGCGTGGCCCATTCGCTTTTTTCCGGCCAGGATACCCAGCACCTGTCATCCGGCAGTATCGAACTGTCACGGCAGTTTCAGTCACGATTTGTTGACCAGGTTGCCGACGCTTCTCCAGGCACCGGTGATGTGCTGGCCGATAGCCTGGTTACCGCCTATCGTACCTATTGGAAGCTTGGGTTGACAGGGGAACTATCCGGTCAGCAAGCAGGAATTTTCCTCGAGAAGGCGCTGGCGGAAATCCTGGCCAGTCACGACATACCCGTCGAGCCGCAACCATCCTCTGACATCTACCAGAAGATGGGTCTTGCCCTCACACAAAGGGGCTTTCATTTCCTGGAAGCCGATGCCCCACCCTTCAGGGACCTGTTCCTGTGGAAGACCGAAGAAGTCAGGAGATACTCGGTTCGCCTGACGGACGGCTCCGAAAATGTCGATGTGGTGTTCCTATCGGATCTGTTCAGCCTGGGTTGGAAAGAATACGCCACGTTTGGCCTCGCCTTCACCACGGGCTGGGTTACGGACGGCCGCCTGTACTGCATAGATTGGGCGTATGACCGGCAATCTGAGAAATTCGAGGTTTCCTACCTTAAACACGAATCCCGCCACCTGGCTGATTTTAGGGACTTCCCGGGCTTAAGTTCAGCGGACCTGGAATATCGCGCCAAGCTGACCGAACTGGCTTTCGCTTCAACCACTGCCCTGCGCCTGATGGAGGATTTCAGTCGTAAAAGCATCCCCAACCCACAAGCGCCCCATGCCTATGCCAATTACCGGGTGACGCGGGATATTTACCGGCAAATCATGAATGAACCCTTCCCTGAATCAACACAGCCCTGGGCAGGCATCAGCACCGCGAAAATCACCCGCGCTTCGAGGTCCCTGCTTGAAGCAGACTCCTCCAGGCTGCGCGCGTTAAGCCGCTGACCTGCGGTTCGTCAAAAGTCAAAACGCCCGCGGATTCCACCAAAGTAACCCCTGCCGCGGGTCGAGTATCCGAGCACATCCTCGTACGCTTCATCCGTTAGATTGGTAATGCGTGCGATCAGCTCCAGTGACCGGGTGATTTTCCAGCCCCCCGCCAGGTCCAGCAGGGTATAGCTGTCCATTTTCACCCGTTCGCTGAGGAAGGTGGCTGGATCGAAAAACACGTCGTATTGCTTGCCGGTGTAGGAAAGATTCAGGTTGGCGTATCCCCGGTCGCTCGCGAACGAATATTGCACGCTCAGGCTGCCCATGTGCCGTGGCCGCCTGAGCTCACGAACGTCCGTGTCAGCCATTGGCTCGGTGGAATCGGTGTAGGTGTAGTTGGCAGCGATATCGATGTGTTGCAACAGCTGCCAGCCAAAGGTGACCTCCACGCCCTTGCGGTTACTGTCGGCGTCCCGGTTTACCGCCGTAAAGAGGAAGGTATCTGGGTCAAAGACGAATCCGTCAATTTCATTGCGCAGATTCTGGTGAAAATAGACGGCCCCAAAACTGACGCCCTGCTCTGCCCAGCGGCTATCGAACCCCAGTTCCCAGCCCGTGGACTCCTCGGGTTTCAGATCCGGATTGCCGATGAACTGATCAGGGTAGAACCCATAGCGCTCGGTAAACGTGGGCGCCTTGAAACCGGTTCCAATCGAACCGCGCAGGCGAATGACCTCTGTGGCCTTGTAGCTGATTGCGGTTTGCCAGGTGGTGATGTCGTCAAAGTCACTGAAATCGTTGTACCGGCCGCTCAGGGTCCAGGTCAGCCCTTCGAGCGGTCTGCCCACGTATTCTGCGGCAAGGCTTGTCTGGTCATAGCTTTGATCCTGATTGGGGTCGCCCCAGGGCAACGCTTCTCCCCGCTGTGAGAAGTCCGTATCGATGTAATCAAAAGCGGCCGTCAGGCGATGGTGCTGTTCCTCACCGAGCAAAACGCTGCCCCGGGCGCGGGCATCGACCACCTGCGCCGCCGTGGAGCTGTTGAACACGCCGTCATAAAAATTTTTGTTGTCACTGTCTGTGTAGTTGATGGACGCACTTCCGGACCAGCGGCTGCCGGTGGGTTTAAAGCGCAGCTCACCGCGTAAATAAGTCCGCTCGGCTCGGGTTTCACGATCCGTGTCGGTCGGCAACCCGGTTACGTAAAAGTCGACGTCGTCAAACTGGGACTCGGCATCAACGTACTGGCCTGAAGCCACCAGCGTCCAGGCATCTCCGAGATCCCACTCCAGCCCCGCGTTTGCAGTGGTGTTATCTGAGCCGTCCTTCTCATCGCCGGCCCGCGCGATATTGATGCCATTGGTCGTCGCATAGGAAATTCCGCCCTGCAGCCTGAAGTTTTCCCGGCTTAAGCCGCCATCAACCGCCCCATCGAAGCTGCTGAACGACCCGCCCTCCGCTGAACCGCTAAGCCAACTCTCCCGGGCATCTTTGCTGCGGATGATATTGATCACGCCGGCCATCGCGTCCGACCCCCAGATTGAGCTCTGCGGACCGCGGATTATCTCGATGCGCTCAATATTGGCCGTGGTTGCATATTGAAACTGGTACTCGTCTGCCGATGCGGGATCGTTGGCGCGAATGCCGTCTACCAGCACCAGCATGTGATTGGCCTCGGCGCCCCGCACCCGGACCTGGGTTTGCGCACCAACGCCACCCGCCTGGCTGACACTGAAGCCGGGCACATCGCGCAACAGGTCAGCCAGGTACTTAACCTGCTTCTGCTCAATCTGCTCGCGGCTGATGATGGTGATGGAACTGGCCACATCGTTGATGGAAACAGGCTCCAGTGAAGCGGTTACCACCAGGTCATCCAGTTCGGCAGGGGCCTCGTCGAAATGCTCTGAAGCGGTGGTTTGCTGGCCAAATGCACTGGGCACAAAGCAACCGGACAACGCAACCGCTGCCGCCAGTGGAATCAAAACGTTTTTCATTTTTATGTCCCGCGCTCTCACCCGAACGCATTGCAGCGCTATCGAGGAAGCAAAGAAGGGTGCGGCTGTAGTTTTGCAGTCTCGCCCGCCTTCGCCCTCCGCGATGGCACGTTACGATCAACTGCTGGCCGGTCTCCGGACTCACGAAGGGCAAGAAAGATGCCTGCGCCGGGTCGCCTTCCCATACCTCGCAGGTACAGTGGCTGCGATGACCCAGCCTTCGCCTACCGTTGCGGGGGCAGTGACGGATTTGTTCCTCACATGGAGCAGAACGCACCGTCTTCCCGTTTAATCCCCTTGCCGGGCGGCATTGGGGACACCTGCAGACTCGGCGTCAGGATGACGCAGAGCACATTGCAAGTCAACGTATGGATTGAAATCTCAGTCAGTCTTGCAGGCTTTTTCTGCCATTATTTCGCTGTAGTCGTGTAACGTCGCCGCCAGTCGCTCTGCCAGCATGCGCATCATGGCCCGGGCAATTTTGCTGTTCTCATCCACCAGGCGCAGAAATACATCCTGACTGAAACGCAACAGAACGAGCGGCGTTTTAGCCCGGATAGTGGTGGTTCGGGGAATCTTCGACAACAAGGCCATTTCACCGAAAAATTCATTGCAACCCAGCGTAGCCACAGTACTTTCAGCACCGCGGGATTCCAGCACCACGTCAACCTCACCCTCGACAATCACGTATGCATGATGGCCCGGATCGCCCTGGTGGAAAACTTCCTGGTTTTCTTCGAATTGCAGACGCTCGCCGGTGAATGCCAATAACTTCAATTTCGACCGGTCGATGTCGGCGAACAACGGAATGTCCATCAACAGGGTGACGATCTCATTGAGCCCAACCGTAGGCGCGTCATCGTCGTTCTTTGCTTCCACTGCCCGGCCTGGTATGTCTCCGTCATCAGCCTCGCTGGTTTCATCCTGGTAGTGCTTGATCTTGCCGCGGTCCATCAGCAGGACTTTTTCGAACTCCCGTCGCCGCTCTTCGGAAGTTTCGAACAGGATCAGACTTCGGCCTTCGAACTCTGTTCTGATATTGGCAAGAATCGATTCCTGGGCCTGAAGATCCAGTGAAGACATGGCGTCGTTCATGATCAGAATATCCGGCTGCTTGATCAGACAACGGGCTAATGCGATTTTCTGGTGTTGTGCCGAGGTCAGGCGGGAACCATCGACGCCAATCTGGTAGTCCAGGCCAACAGAAATAATCTCATTGCGCAGATCCAGTTCATCGACGATCTGCGTGAGCATTTGTCCGATTTGCTCGGTGCTGCCCGCTTTGCTGAATGCTGTCTTACCGAATATTATGTTTTCTGCAATACTGTTGGCAGCACTATAGGAATCCTTCTGGAAGAACTGTACTGAACTGCGCAAATTCTCCGGCAGATCCTGGGCAAACACTCGCCGGGCCTGCAGCAGGCGTTTCTTCATCTGCCCGTTGATCAGACCGACCTGGTGCTGTGTTTCCACCAACCTGAATGGCAGGGCCATCAATCTTGCGCGGTCGTCGTCATCCAGGCTTTCGATGCCGTTTGATTCGATGGCGAGCAGAATGCGTTTAAAGACGGGCATATCCGCCGAGTGGATGAAACTGAATCGCTCAAAAAACTCATGATCCGGCGACAATCCGTGGAAAATCTCAGCCTTGATGGCAGCCAGTTTGCGGCCCATTTCAAGAAAATCCCCGGCCAGGCCGGTCTTCTCGATCACCCGTTGCATGTATTCGTTACGCCCCAGGTTATCAATCGCGAAATAAGCACCTACCGGGGTTCCGAAAATGATATTTTCTGCGACAGTCGCATAGGTGTTATAGGAATCCACATCGAAGCTCTCGATGAATTGGTCCTTGCCGGCGGCGTGAAGACGTTGCCTGAATATGGTCCTCGCCTCCAGCAATTTTTTCGCCAGGTCGGGGTGCAACTCCGGCGAAACAGAGCTCTTTAACCCGATTTCATAAACTTCCTGGTCGAGATCAACCGACCCCAGGACTTCGACCATCCGCGCGTGCAACTCGTTTTCATCTTTACAGGCAGCGGCCTCGAAGTCGATCCAGTCTGTGGCAGCGTGGTAGGAGGAGTTGCCAGCCCTCATGGATTCGGCTTGTTCATGCTCCAGGTCGGCGGACAGCGTTGCGGGTCTGCGCAGGAGAGGATAAACCAGCGCATCATAAATCGAACCGGAGCGCAGAAAAGTGTGCCGGCCGATAGTGCCGATTCGGCGGCCCGTGACACTGTCCGGAAGTTCCGACAGGTTATTTTCTCCCAGGAAAACGCTACCGGAATGGGCAAAACTCTGCCGCCCCAATAATCGGGCGAATTCCTCTCTTCCGCTGCCGCCCGACCCGAGAATCGCGGCGTGAGTGGGAAGGGTCAACTGTATCGAGGCACCGTCGACAGACCGGTTTCCCTCCTCGTGCTCGACGACTACATTTTCTGCCACCAGCGAGCCCTGGCTGAAATCCGCATCCTTCGACTCCGCTTCAATCATGGACTTGTCGAGCAGGTCACCGCGGGCGAAAAACTCCTTCAACTGGTCGTAACGCACCCGGGAATTCTCGGCTTTCTGGTAGTAGTCGATCAGGTCTTTCCACGGCGAATACATGTCTTTGTACGCGGCCAGAACTGCGACCAAAGCGCCCAGTGAAATTTGCCCGTCGATCACCAGGTAGCCACCAATGGACAGGAAAAAGAACGGCGTCAACTGGGAGATGAACAGGTTCAGAATGTTCGCCGCATAGCGATTCCGATCTATCTGGATTCGGAATCGGAATATTTTGTCCAGGCGTTTGGAAAAATCAGCGAGCTCGTACTGGGATGTGTCGTGGCCATGAATCTCGTCGACTCCGGCGACGGTGTCAGTGATGCGTTGCGATATACCTCGTATCGCATCGACTTCGCCCCTCTGCAGCGTGTTAATTCGTTTTTGAATTTTTGGGATCAGGTAAATCTGCAATGGGAACAGTGCGATGGCCGCGACACCCATCATCCAGTTTTGCAAAAACATGAACAACACGATGGTCGCCAGTGTGCCAAAAGCGATCGCCGGAACTGCGAAAGCTTCAGCGATGAAAAAACCGAGGTTAGTCGTTTCTGCGGTAATCATGGAAACGACCTGGCCGCTGGACATATTCCGTAGTTCCGCAGGCGGAAATCGCAGCAGTCGCTCAATCAGGTCGTAACGCAGACGGCGCAGCAGACGATCACCGATGCGGTAACGGTAAGTGGCTGTGAAGAATTTCAGAACACCGCTGATAACAACCAGGCTGAGAAACAAGCCACAAAGCAACAGGAGAAAGGGAATCTGCTCGAACGGATAGCCGAGAATGATTCTTGGGAAGTTCTCTCCGCCGATGGCGTCGTTAACGATGATTTTCGGCAGTTCAAGTGTCAGGTAGAGAAAGGGCAAAGCAGCCGCGGACATCAGAATCAGCGCCACCTGATGACGCAGGCTGTACCGCAGGATAAACCGAAATATATTTGTTTCCATTTACCCGACGGGTATGGTGATCAATGGTGTGATTTTAGCGGCATTCCCCGACTGCAGCATCATGATCATGCTGACCAGTGCAAAGGTCACCTTACTGCTGGAATCATCGTCCGCAATATAGAACCAGGAATCCCGGTAGAAAATTTTCACGGCAGCGTGCTCAGGTTCTTCGTCGGACGACAACACCTTGAACAGCGACTCTCCGGTTCCGACCTCATCAAACGGCCCCCCGGCGACAATGGAAGAGCGCGATACGAATCCCCGAGATACATCCTCCTCAGGGACAACCACACCCTGGGAGAGAAAAAACATGGACGAGAAAAGTGAACGCGTGGCCAGGACCATGGTTTCGTCGTCAAGTGCCGCGCCAATCGCGTGTTGCAGTTTCAACGGTCGCCCGTCGCAGGCGACTTTCAGTGCCCCACAGGCTCTGTGAAAAGCCTCGGAGTCCACTGAATCGGGTGCGACCACCAGAGACAGTTGCGCCTCCTCGTCATCAGGAGTCTGTTCTGCGCCCAGGGACAACTTGCCATCTCGCTGCAGGTCACGCAATGATGATACGGCCTCGTGAAACTTGAGATATCCGGTCTGTGGATTGTCATCAGTCGGCGTATTGCGGAGTTGGTTCACCGAGTCCCCGACGATCAGAAGCGTTCTTTCAATGCTCCAGCCAGCCTGCACGATCAGCGCCAGCGTGTATATGTCCAGCGGCGTCATCATCTGGCGCACGAAAGCCTCACCCGTGTTGGGTGCATAAGTGATAAACGGGCTCTCGCTGATGCGCCCACCGAGCACCCCACCCAGATCGCTGCTTCCCGTATTACCCGAGAGCCCTGCAGAAGCTTCGCGGTTGAAACCACTGGAAATACTGGTGACATCGAGAAAAAGGACAGGGTCGCGGTAACGCTGGCGAACGATGTTCAGTAGAATCTGCTGTGACTCGGTTTCCTGCACGGCCATGTTGTATTGCGGTCGGCCACTCACGAGAACCTGAGGGCCGAGTTGCGCACAGCCGCTGAGAAACGTCAGGAGCGAGACCGCGGTAAGCAGTGCGAAAAATTTGACTTTATTCATCAATCCCCGATGGCGACGCATCTGTATCGAACGGTAATAACCAACTACCCGCCCGTGCATGTCTTATAGCTTTAGTGCGGTGAATTATAGGACCCAAGGCGTTTCAATGACAACATTCCCTTTTGGATATCGCATTCAGACACAAAAAAAGCCACCCTAAGGTGACTCTTTAAGTAGCGTTAATTCTTTCACAATCAACGCTTTAGGAGATGGCGTCCCCTAGGGGATTCGAACCCCTGTTGCCGCCGTGAAAGGGCGGTGTCCTAGGCCTCTAGACGAAGGGGACACTGTTGGTGGAGCTAGGCGGGATCGAACCGCCGACCTCTACACTGCCAGTGTAGCGCTCTCCCAGCTGAGCTATAGCCCCGGAAAGCCGACGCATAGTACTTATTTGGCCCAGTGATGTCAACGTAGAACGGCGCAATTTTCAATTTATTTTGCAATCAACGGACGCCCGCATGGTCGCCACGCTGTGGCCCTGCTTGAGGATGTAATCCAGCCAGCGATCCAGGGCCCGATTACGGCGCCAGGCCTGCTGCATGATCTGCCTGACCGGGTAGGAAGGGTGCGCCGTTCGCAGGCACCCCTGCCCCACGTTAAACGAGGTGGCTTCGGCGATGTGCACATCGTGGTAGAACCGGATATGCGCGTTCGGCGCGTAGCTCTTTTGCTCGCCATCCCTGAATTCGTAAGTGAGCCTGAAAAACGTCGTGTAGTTATGCCGCTCCAACACATCCATTCTGAGGTCGGGCGACCCGGAAACCCGTGAAACCAGCAAATCATGGAAGGCAAACTCATCCGGTATCAACAGGTGCAGTTGGCGGAAAATCTCCTCCTGGACCTGTTGCAGGCGTTTCAGGGCCGGAGGTTTGCGCAAGCTATTGGGCTGGAAGAAGGAAACCATTTGGATTTACCTAAAGCTCTCCCGGTCCGCCGTCAAGCGCGATTTGTCCCATCGATAGTTTGCCCTGGGTACTTTTTATCAGGAACTTCATACTCATGATGAATAGCCAAACACCTGTCTCTTTGCCGAATGGCAACAGTATAAACAAAAATCCCGCCGGGATTGACGGGATTTCTGAGTCTCGAAATCAGCTGGAATGATCAGAAATTTCCGGGTCTCCAGCTGATATTCAGGAAAAGGGATGCTGGTCTAGTTGTAACCACCCATGACACCCATGAATGACCTGTAGTGCCTGAGTTCCCCGATGGATTCGCGAATGTCCGACAACGCCTCGTGCCGATTCTGCTTGACGAAGCCATCCACAACCTTCGGCGCCCATCTCAAAGCGAGCTCCTTAAGCGTGCTGACATCCAGGTTGCGGTAGTGAAACCAGCGTTCAAGGAGAGGCATGTGGCGAACCATGAACCTGCGGTCCTGGCAGATACTGTTGCCGCATAACGGCGAAGTGCCCGGTTCCGTCCACTGCTGCAAAAATGCCAGGGTGCCCTGCTCTGCTTCATGCATTTCAACCTGGCTGTTGCGCACCCGGTCCCACAAGCCCGAAGTCGTATGGTGGGTCTGGTTCCAGTCATCCATGGCACGCAATGCCTCGACACTGTGCCGGATGGCATACACGGGCCCCTCCGCCAGCTCTTCCAGGTTGTCGTCCGTAACGATACTGGCGATTTCCAGGATTGAATCGCTGTCGGGGTCGAGACCGGTCATTTCCAGGTCCACCCAGATCAGCCGCTGCGCTTTGACTTTATCCATTTCTAGAGTTTGCTTGATCGAAAGCACAGGTACAATAGCTCCATGGCATTGGCAGCACGGGTACTGGTTTCCTACGGCAACCGCGGAATCGTCGAAACGTCCGATGGGAAGCGGATGGTCTGTAGCTACCGCCGGTCGGTTGGCCGGCCGTACTGCGGAGACCGCGTTGCCGTTGAAATGACTGGAGATGACCAGGTCTTGCTGGTCGGTATTGAACCACGAGACAACGAATTTGCCCGTGCCAACGCCCGCTTTCAAAAACAGGTAATTGCCGCCAACCTTGACCAGGTGCTGGTGGTTATAGCCCCGGAACCACTACCCAGTACTGACCTGGTTGAACGTTATCTTGTGGCCATCCACAGCCTGGGAATCAGCCCTGTCATTGTCCTGAACAAGTCTGAGCTTGTCGCACAGCGGTCAACCGCAACAGATAACCCCCTGAGCCACCTGGATGAATATCGTGAGCTGGGCTACCCCGTACTGGCCACTTCCTGCAAGGGAGAACCCGGCACAAAAACCCTGTGGCCTGTGCTGACCGAAAAAACCAGTATCCTGGTAGGCCAGTCCGGGGTGGGCAAATCATCCTTGATCAATCAGATCATTCCCGACCTGGACCTGCAAACCGGCGAGTTGTCCAGGGTGACCGGCAAAGGCACTCATACGACCACCACGACCATCATGTACGCGCTGCCCTGTGCTGGCCGCCTGATCGATTCACCCGGCGTGTGGGAATACGGTTTGTGGCGAATGGAACCGCGCGAACTGGAAGATGGTTTCATCGACTTTCACCCCTTTGACGGGCAATGCAAGTTCAACGACTGCAGGCATGCCGGCGAACCGGGATGCGCCATTCTAACGGCCGTGGAACAGGGGCAGATCAAACGATGGCGCTACCAGTCGTACCTGCGACTGCTTGAGCAAAACCGCTAAGACAGCGCCCTCTATTAAGCGGGCATGGTATATTAAGGATTCAATGAACAGATGATGGAGGCAGTGACATGACACGGATGGTTCTGGCGCTGATTTTCACCGGGTTGGCTGGTTTGTTTGCAACAACCAGTATTCCCGCAGACGTATTATTGATCGAGGAAGTCCGGCAGGCCGGGCGGATGAAAGTGCCGGAAAATGGGACAAAGTCCGCCGACGTGCGCAGCCGGTTTGGTGAGCCGGCGAAGGTACATCAGCCGGTCGGTGACCCGCCCATCACGCAGTGGGAGTATGAACACTGGAGTGTCTATTTCGAATATGACCTCGTGCTGTTCACCGTTTTGCACAAGGGTGAGGTCATCGATAAGAAAACAGAGTAAGTAAAGGCCGTCGGGATAGGGTATCCTTGCGCCCTTTCCCAACCAGGCACCCTTGATGGCCGAAGACATTCTGCAAGACCAACCCATCAGACAGATCCGGCGTGACGGTGTGGAGTACACCCTGCTCGGTACCGCCCACGTATCCCGGGCCAGCGCGGAAGCGGTAAAAGAGATGGCCTCGTCCGGCGAGTTCGACGCTGTGGCTGTCGAATTGTGCCAAGCCCGCTATGATGCGCTGACCGCAGAAAGAAAGTGGACCGATCTCGACCTTTACCGGATCATCCGGGACGGCAAAGCCGGCCTGGTCATGGCCAATCTCGCCCTGAGCGCCTACCAGCGTCGTATCGCAGAACAATTCGGTATCGAACCGGGTGCGGAAATGCGCGCCGCAACAGTCGCCGCTAAAGAGCAGGATATTCCCCTGCAACTGGTTGACCGGGACCTCGCCACCACGCTCCGTCGCAGCTATGCGAGCGTGCCCTGGTACAAACGCATGTACATGATGGCCGGGCTGGCCCTGGGCATGGTCAGTTCTGAGGAGATCGACGAGGAGGCCATCGAAAAGCTCAAGGAAGGCGATATCCTTGAATCAACGTTCACCGAGTTCGCCGAACAGTCGCCGGAACTGTATGAGGCGCTGATCGCTGAACGTGACCGTTACATGGCATCACGACTGCGCGAAGAGAACATCGATGCCGAAGGCAGAAAAGTCCTGGTCGTCATCGGCGCCGGTCACATGGAAGGCCTGGCGAAGCACCTGGAAAGCAGCGTTTTCGATCCCTCCACTGAACGCAAAACGCTTGAAGCCATGCCGCCGAAATCCCGCTGGCCGAAGGTACTTCCCTGGGCGATCATGCTGCTGATCATTACCGGCTTCATCATCGGCTTCTCGCGCAGCCCTGAACTGGGTTGGCAATTGGTCTTCTTCTGGGTCGTGATCAATGGCGGGCTTGCCGCGTTGGGCGCGCTGATCGCCAGGGGCCATCCATTGACTGTTTTGAGCGCCGTCATCGCTGCACCACTGACGTCACTGAATCCCACGATCGCGGCTGGAATGGTCACAGGGTTGGTCGAGTCCTGGCTCAGGAAACCTCGCGTTTCAGACCTCGAGAACCTGCGCTTTGACATCACCACGATGAAAGGCTGGTTCCGAAATCCCGCCACCCGCATTCTGCTGGTTTTTTTCCTTTCCAATCTCGGTTCTGCAATCGGTACGTGGGTGGCGGGCTTCAAGATTTTTGGAGCCTTGTCCTGAGATGCAGATCGGTCCCTACAGCCTGGACAATCCCCTGGCGCTGGCGCCAATGGTGGGGGTTACGGATCGATTTTTCAGGCAGCTATGTCGTGACCTTGGCGCCGGCTATGTCGTTACCGAAATGCTGGCGGCAAACCCGGCGCTGCGGGAAACCCGAAAGTCTCGTCTACGGGGCGATTTCCAGGGCGAGATCAGCCCGGTAGCGGTGCAGATTGCCGGCAGCGATCCGGACTGGATGGCAGATGCCGCCCGCTACAACGTTTCCCGGGGCGCCCAGATCATTGACATCAACATGGGTTGCCCGGCCAAGAAAGTGTGTAACAAGCTGGCGGGCTCCGCCCTGCTCTCCGATCCGGACCAGGTGCGCAGGATTCTCGACGCAGTGGTCGCCGCCGTCGATGTGCCGGTCACGCTGAAGATTCGCACCGGGCCCAGCCCGGTAAACCGCAACGGTATCGAGATTGCCCAGATCGCAGAAACCGCCGGTATTGCAGCGCTTGCTGTGCATGGCCGGACCCGTTCCGATCGGTTCAAAGGTGAAGCCGAGTATGCAACGATCGCGGCCATCTGCAACGAGGTGCAATTCCCGGTTTTTGCCAACGGAGACATCGACTCTCCGCAAAAAGCACGGGAAGTCCTGTCACGAACCGGGGCTGATGGCCTCATGGTCGGGCGTGCCGCCCAGGGCAATCCGTGGATTTTTCGGGAAATCCGGCACTTTCTGGATACCGGCCAGTTGTTGCCACCACCCAACGCTGAGGAAATTCTGGCCGTCATGGAGCAGCACCTGCTGCAGTTGCATCGCTCTTACGGTGAACGTCATGGCGTCAAGGTAGCGCGAAAACACATTGGCTGGTACCTGCAGGGCTGTCCGGATTCCACTGTGACACGCAAGCAGCTGATGAGCGCCCAAACCGCCTCTGAACAGTTTGCTATCCTCAATCACTATTTCCGAACAAGGTCCCAGCATGCAAGAGATCAAGTCAGCCAGCCGCCTTTTATGCCCTATCCTGGCGCCACTGTTACTGCTCGTCACGGGGCCCGTGCTGGCCAGCGAATCAGCTGATCCGGTCATACTTTCCTGGGTATCCGTTCTGCCGCCACTGCTGGCGATCGTTCTTGCACTGGCACTGCGCCAGGTCATTCCCGCCCTGTTCATCGGCGTCTGGTTTGGCGCCTGGGCGATCAACGGTTTCGGTTTCCTCGCTCTCTGGCAAGGCCTGCTGGAGTCCTTCCAGAAGCACATCCTTGCCGCCCTGGCCGACACCGACCATTCGGCGGTGATCCTGTTCTCGCTGATGATCGGTGGCACGGTCGGTATCATCTCCCGCAATGGCGGGATGCAGGGTATTGTCAACCTGATCGTCAACTGGGCTGACGACGCCCGCCGAGCTTGCCTGGCTACCGCCGGCATGGGCCTGGCGGTTTTTTTCGATGACTACGCCAATACCCTGGTGGTCGGCAATACCATGCGGCCGGTGACCGATTCGATGAATGTTTCGCGTGCAAAACTCGCGTATATCGTAGATTCCACCGCGGCCCCGGTAGCCACGCTTGCGCTGGTCACCACCTGGATCGGATACCAGGTCGGCTTGATCGGTGAATCGCTTTCTTACATTCCCGACCTCAACATGGAAGCCTACCTGCTGTTCCTGTCAACCATTCCCTACAGCTTTTACCCCTTGCTGGCCGTGGGCTTCGTGTTCATGGTTTGCGCAACGGGACGCGATTTTGGCCCGATGGCAAAATCCGAGGAACAGGCAAAAACGCGAGGCGTGAATACGTTCGATCATCTCGACTCCGCCCTCGCCGAAGACTGTAAACCCATCTCTCCGGTCGAAGGCAAACCGCTTCGGGCCATCAACGCCATCCTGCCGATTGCCTTGCTGGTGCTGGGTGTGATGGGCAGCCTGTACGTCACCGGCAGCGCAGCACTGGGAGAGAAAGAAGCCAGTCTGAAGAACATCATCGGTGCAGCGGATTCGTACAAGTCACTGATGTGGGGGTCGCTGATTGGCATGATGACCGCCGCCTTGCTGACCCTCGCCCAGCGTATTCTCAGCCTGGAAGAGGTGGTCAACTCCTGGTACTCGGGCGTCAAGTCCATGTTCTATGCAATGATCATCCTGATACTGGCCTGGTCGCTGGGCGGCATCACCGAAGAAATGCGGACGGCAGACTACCTGGTTTCGGTACTCGGAGACTCGCTGCAAGTCCAGTGGCTGCCCGTTATCGTATTTATCCTGGCCGCTGCAACAGCATTCGCAACGGGCTCCAGCTGGGGTGCGATGGGCATCCTGATTCCGCTGATCGTACCCCTGACCTGGGCCGTGATGAAGGCCAGCGGCTTTGCCGGTGCGGATGACATGCACATTCTTTATTCATCGATTGCGGGCGTACTCGCGGGTAGTGTCTGGGGTGATCACTGCTCACCGATTTCAGATACCACCATCTTGTCTTCGATGGCTTCGGGCTGTGATCACATCGAACATGTGCGAACCCAGATTCCCTATGCCTTGCTGGTTGGCGGAGTGGCGATGGGGGTGTGCCTGGTGCCGGTGGCATATGGTTTACCATGGTGGGTTGCGTTGTCGATTTCCGTTGGACTGCTGTTTACCGTGCTGAGACTGGCCGGGCGAAAAGCTGAACCCGGGCAGCAATGAGCACCAGTCCTTTCCAAGCTCGTTTCGGTGATTCCATCGAGTCATGGAGCGGCTTGCACGGCAGTTCGGCCGCACTGGCCATTCATGCGGCAGCCTCGGCTCATGCCGGGGTCAGCTTCATCATCATGCGTTCCAGTCACCAGGCGCAGGTGCTTTTTCGCGACCTGGAATTGCTGGCGACTGGCAGCTTGCCGGTCATGCTGTTCCCCGATCACGAAACCCTGCCTTATGACCCGTTCTCGCCGCACCCGGATATCATCGCTGAACGGCTGAAAACCCTTTCCGCCCTGTCGGCACTGCAGCAAGGCATCGTGCTGGCGCCGGTCACATCACTTATCCAGCGTCTGCCGCCGGCGGAATATATCCTGCAACGCAGCTTTCAACTGGCCCCGGGCCAGGACCTGGTGATAGAAGACTTTCGCCGGCGGCTTAACCATGCAGGATACGAAGCATCCGAACAGGTTTACCAGGCCGGACAGTATGCCATCCGCGGGTCGGTGGTGGACCTGTACCCGGCAGGAAGTCCTAACCCGTACCGCCTGGACCTGTTTGACGAGGAAATCGATACCATCAGGGCGTTTGACCCGGAGTCGCAACGATCCACCGGCAAAGTCGACCGCATTGAACTCCTTCCTGCCCGCGAATACCCCTGCGATGACCAGGGCCTTGAAGCTTTCAGGCGGGCTTTTCGTCTGCGCTTCGATGTCGATACCCGTCGCGTGACGATTTACCAGGACCTCAGGTCAGGCGTGCATCCACAGGGTCTGGAACAATATCTTCCGCTGTTCTATGAAAGCACCTCGTTCCTGTTCGATTATCTCTCTACCGAACCCAGGCTGCTGCTGCAACCCGGCTTTCTGGATGCCGCAGAGACGCACATGGTGCGCACAACCGAACGCTGGGAGCAGCGCCGTCACGATGTCGAGAGGCCTGTGCTCGACCCCTGGGAATTGTACTTTCATCGGAACATGCTCGAGGAACGCCTGGACCCGTTTGATGCCACGCATCTGCCGGACCCTGAGCTGAAGCCCAGCGGTGGCAACCTGTTCACGACTCAGCAGGCCCCCGATCTTCACATCCATGAAAAAGGCAAGGAAGCGGCTGCGGACCTGGCAGCCTTCATGGACCGGTTTGACGGCAGAGTGCTGTTTGCCGCTGACACGCCCGGACGGCGTGAGGTGCTCAGGACCACCCTGGCAAGTTTCGGAATACGGCCTGCGACCTATGACAGCTTCGCGGCATTCCGTAGCGGCAGCGATCGCTCGGGCCTGGCGGTACTGCCGGTCGAAGAAGGCTTCCTGATACCGGGTGAACTGGCCCTGATTACCGAGTCCCAGCTATTCGGCGGGAGGACCCGTCCACGGGTGCAGCGCTCGGTATCGGAGCGTGACCCGGAATCCATCATACGCAATTTGACCGACCTCTCAGAAGGCGCTCCCGTGGTTCACGAAGACCATGGTGTCGGCCGTTACATGGGCCTCGAGGTGTTGGAAATCGATCAGCGGCAGGCCGAGTTTTTGATGCTGTCCTACGCAGGTGGTGACAAGCTTTATGTGCCTGTTTCGTCGCTGCACCTGGTAAGCAGATTCACCGGTAGCGACCCTGAAGCCGCCCCTCTGCATCGCCTTGGCAGTCAGCAATGGGAAAAGGCCAGGCGCAAGGCTGCAAAACAGGTCAGGGATGTCGCCGCGGAACTGCTCGACCTCTACGCCAGGCGGCAGGCCAGGCAGGGCTTTGCTTTCTCGCTGGACCGCAAGCTCTACGCCGAATTTGCTTCGGGATTTCCATTCGAGGAGACCCCGGATCAGCAGGATGCCATCGATGCAGTGATCGCCGACCTCGAGTCACACCAGCCGATGGACCGGGTGGTTTGCGGCGATGTCGGCTTCGGCAAGACGGAAGTGGCTTTGCGCGCGGCTTTTGTCGCGGTTCAGGCCGGGCGGCAGGTCGCGTTGCTGGTACCCACCACCCTGCTGGCCCAACAGCATTTTTCCACCTTCAGTGACCGCCTGGCTGACTGGCCCGTCAAGGTGGAACTGCTTTCACGGTTTCGCAGCAGCGGCGAATCCCGGCAGGTGCTGGAGCGGTTGCGGGAAGGCAGCGTGGATATCGTTATCGGCACGCACCGGCTGATTCAGAAAGACATCCGTTTCAAACAGCTGGGCCTCGTGATCATCGACGAGGAACAACGCTTCGGGGTGCAGCAAAAAGAGCGATTGAAACAACTGCGCGCCGAGGTCGACCTGTTGACGCTGACAGCCACGCCGATCCCCCGGACACTGAACATGGCCATGACCGGCATTCGTGACCTGTCGATCATTGCCACGCCGCCAGCCCGCAGAATGGCCGTGAAGACCCTCATTTCCGAGTGGGACCGTTCCGTGCTGCGTGAAGCGTTGCTGCGGGAACTGCAGCGCGGCGGACAGGTATTTTTCCTGCATAACGAGGTTAAATCGATACAACGGATCGCCCGCGAGGTACAGGACCTGATTCCGCAGGCCAGGCTGGCCGTCGCACACGGGCAAATGCCGGAGCGTGACCTGGAAACGGTAATGCTGGATTTCTACCGTCAGCGCTTCAATATCCTGGTCTGCACCACGATCATTGAGAGCGGTATTGATGTTCCGACAGCAAACACGATCATCATCAACCGCGCGGACCGCTTCGGACTGGCACAACTGCATCAGTTACGCGGACGCGTAGGCCGCTCCCACCACCGCGCTTATGCCTACCTGGTGGTGCCTGAACGCCGCAGCATGACGACTGATGCGAAGAAGCGGCTGGAGGCCATTGCTTCGCTGGAGGAACTTGGTGCCGGATTCACGCTTTCCACCCATGACCTGGAAATTCGCGGCGCCGGAGAACTGCTGGGCGCCGAACAGAGCGGGCAGATCAACCAGGTGGGGTTCAGCCTGTACAGCGACATGCTGGCCCGCGCCGTGGAGGCACTCCGCAACGGCAAGGAACCGGAACTGGAAGACCCTGTGCACCGTGGTATCGAAATCGAACTTCACGTGCCTGCGCTGATTCCTGAAAGTTACCTGGCTGACGTGCAAACGCGCCTGACGCTGTATAAACGGATTGCCAGTGCCAAGAATTCCGCCGGGCTACGGGAATTGCAGGTGGAAATGATCGATCGGTTTGGATTGTTGCCGGACCCGATCAAGGCGCTGTTCGAAGTTGCGGAACTCAGGTTGACGGCCGAACAGATGGGTATCATGAAACTGGACTTTGGGCCGCACGGCGGCAGAGTGGAGTTTTCAGACCAGGCACAGGCAGACCCGGCAGCCCTGATTCAACTGATCCAGGAACGAAGCCAGGACTTCAGAATGCAGGGACCCCAAAAATTGCGTATCTTGATGCAGCAGCAAGATCCTGCAAGGCGGTTCCAGGAAGCGAAAACTTTACTTGAACGTCTTCAAAATTAGAAAGGTATATTTTTCAATGCATTACAGGGTTTTATTAATCTTATTTATGATCTTCGTGTTCATGACCGGCACGCTTTGTGCTCAGGATACGCGGTACCGGGTAGAAGTATTGGTCCTGACCCATCTGAAGCACAGCGAAGAAGCCCTGGAAACCCAGGATTTGCCTGACTATTCATTTGCCACCGACTTTCTGACACCGCCGGAAGAAACAGCCGAAGAGGAGGCGCCCGCGACAGATGCAGGCATCCTTCCCGAAAACGAGGCGGAAGCAGAGGCAGAACCGGAACCGGATCCGAACGCCCTGGTGCACCTCGAAGAAATGAGTGATGTCATGCGCGAGGCCTGGCGGCGGCTGCGGCTGAGCGCACCGTTCCGTCCCCAGCAATACCTGTCCTGGGAGCAGGGTGACCAGGAACCCTTCCCTGCCCTGCGCATCCATGATCTGGAGATCGTTATGAGCAAAGATCCACACGCTCGCGAGAGGCTCGAGCTCATCAGGGCTGACCTGCTGGAAAGTGAAAGTGAACGGCAAGCCCGGGTTTTTGCGGATGCCGCTGGCATGAGTCAGCTGCAAAACTCCGAGCTGGCACCCGAACCGGAAGAACCTGCAGTGCCAGCGGTTACGCTTTACTATCGCCTGGATGGCACCGTGGTGCTCAGGCGCAGCCGTTTTCTGCACCTGGACCTCGATATGCAGATGCGTGAAGGCATCTGGGAACCGGAAACCCTGGTGCTGGTATCACAGGACCCACCCATTTATGAGAGAGCCGGCCCGACTGCCTTCAAGGTGCATGAACTCAGGCAATCCCGCCAGGTGAAAACGGAACGTATGGAGTATTTTGACGGACCGGTGCTGAGCGCACTCGCTTACATCACGGCCATCAAGGCAGCCAGCGAGGACACATCGCAATAAAACCTCTCCAATCACCTGGAGCGGGTGGAAGCGAGAGATAAAACGGTCTAGTCTAGACCTGCGTCTGAACCGTGAGGGAGTCCCTGAACTGTGAATTTTGAAAAAGTCGTATTTGGTTTTTTTATTGTGCTTGCACTGACGCTGAACTTCGGTTTCTTCGTCGGCGATATTGACAATCCAGAGCATCATCACGCCCTGGAACTGGGCGCTGCACTCGCCGTGAGCCTGATCGCCACGATTATGAAATTCGGCGACCGTTCACAGATCGGCTCGGTGTTGCTCGCCACCAGCCTGGTCGCTGACCTGCAACTGCTGGCCGCATCCTTTGTCTGGGCCTATGTCGCCTACGCCACCGAAATCGGGCTGACCAGCGATTCTCTGGCCAGTATCGTTTCCCTCTCCGGTGGCGCCCTGCTGGCCAACCTGGTCTCCGTGACATTACTGGTGGCAGAAACCATAACGATCCGTCGCTAATGAACGACATCGTCTGGCTCACGATGCGGCGCATGCGCACGCCGCTGATCCTGATGATCCTGGTTTACTCCATATCGGTTTTTGGCATGGTGCACATTGCCGGTCAGGATGCCCAGGGAAATCCGGTCGACGTCGGTTACCTGGATGCGGCGTATTTCATTGCCATCCTGGCAACCACGATCGGTTTCGGAGAGGTACCTGTTGCCTTTACCCATGCCCAGAGGCTTTACGTCTTCATCATCCTGTTTCCGAATGTCATCGCCTGGTTGTATTCCGTCGGTACCATCATCAGCCTGTTTGTCGATGTGCAGTTTCGGGCTGACCTGGCTCGAAGCCGGTTTTCGCGGCAGGTCCGGCGTGGCAACACCGATTTTTACCTGGTGTGCGGTTTCGGTCATACCGGCCGCATGATCGTTAGCGGGTTGCTCAAACGCGGCATCAGTGCAGCCATCCTGGAACGGGAGGAAAGCATCATTCACAGCATGTCGCTGATCGACGAGTTTGCGCATCTTCCGGCCCTGGCCGGCGACGTCACAGACCGGCGATTGCTGGACATGGCCGGGCTGGGGCAGGATGTCAAAAACTGCGCCGGGGTCATTGCCATCACCAATGACGATCACGCCAACCTGACCATCGCAATCACCAGCAAGCTGCTCAGGCCGGAATTGCCGGTACTGGCCCGCAGCGAAACCCGCAGAGTGGTCGCCAACATGGCTTCCTTCGGCACCGACCTGACGGTTGACCCGTACACGATCTTCGCGGAACGCTTGCACCTGGCGCTTTCTTCGCCGACAAAATACCTGGTCCAGGACTGGCTGATCAGCGTGCCCGGCACCGAGCTGAGAGACGAAATCACACCTCCCGACGGCCATTGGATTCTCGCGGGTATCGGCAGGTTTGGCTCGCGTATGGCTGCCATACTGGATGAAGCCGGAGTGCCTTTCACGGTCATCGATGTCCACCCGGAACGGGTTGACGCCCGCCCCGGCTCGGTGCTGGGCCGGGGAACCGAGGCAGGCACGCTGTTGCAGGCCGGCATCGGGGATTCGGCGGGGATCATCGCGGGAACCGGGGATGACGTGGATAACCTGTCCATCGTCATGACCGCACTGGAATTGAACCCCGACCTGTTCGTGGTGGCCAGGCAGGAAAATCCGCAAAACGATGAGTTGTTCGACGCTTCGGGTGCGCACCTGGTCGCACGACGCAGCCAGATCGTGGCACGCAGGATTCTCTTCATGGCTACCACGCCGTTACTTTCGGTTTTTATCGATTACCTGATTCGACAGGAAGATGCGTTCGCAGAGAAGGTTGAGGAACGACTGGGAGCGGTACTGAAAGGCAGAGCACCGAGCCTGTGGACGGTCAACCTGGTGGGGGCGTGGTCCGAGAGTTTGCGTGCTGCTGCGTTGGAGAACGTGCCGATCCTGCTGCAGCACGCCACTCAGCACAGTCGGACTCAGGTAGCTGAAAATCTTCCCTGCGTATGCCTGCTGATCGAAAGAGCTGACACACTCATGTTCCTGCCGGGACCGGACGAGGAACTGCTTGAAGGCGATTTGCTGCTGCTTGCGGGCCGTGAAAGCGCCCGGCGTGAAATGCTGTTCGCCTTGCGAGAGCCCACCGCGCTGGTCAGCCTGGCCTCCGGACGTTTTCAGCCGCGTGGGAGCATCATGCGCAGGCTGGCGCGCAAGCGCGCCCGGTAGAGCGCGCCCCTTTAGAGCGCGCTATATGATGAATTGATCGGCATCCTGCTGGAACGGAAACTGTTTTCGGACCTCTTCCAGGTGCAAACGATCGAGCTTGACGATCCGGCATGATTCCTCAGATCCAAGTTCCGCCACGCGTGCGCCCATCGGATCGTGCACCACGCTGCTGCCGGGATAATGCAGCCCATTTCCGTCATCACCCACGCGATTGACCGCCACAACCCAGGACTGGTTTTCGATGGCCCTGGCCTCCAGCAAAACGGACCAGTGATGGACTCTTTTCGCGGGCCAGTTGGCCACCAGGATCATCAGGTCATAGTCGTCCCGGTTACGGCACCAGGCGGGAAACCGGAGGTCATAACAAACCTGCAGATTGATGCGCCAGCCACGGTACTCCACGATGACGCGATCTGAGCCGGCCGTGTAACGACGATTCTCACCACCAAAAGCAAACAGGTGCCGTTTGTCGTACCAATTAAGCGCTCCGTCCGGAGTCACAAAAATCATTCGGTTGAACCGCTCGCCATGCTCGACGATCACTGCGCTACCGGTCACCGCGCAGTCATGCAGCCGGGCCATCTCCTGCATCCATTTCACGGTCGCTCCGTTCATGTCTTCGTCGGGCAGGTTACTGTCGCCCAGGAAACCGGTGGTGAATGTTTCCGGAAATACGGCGATATCGAAAGGCCCTTCGACCCCGGCTAGCAGGGTTTGCAGGTGTTCTCGGTTGCGGGAGGGGTTCTTCCAGCCCAACTGTGCCTGCACCAGTAATACGTTCATCTCTGTCATGGCCCGTATTCTAGGATGCTAAAGGGTAAACAGGTAGTCCTGTCCCTCAGTTTTTTCATGCTGCTGCATGAAATCACGGATCTTTGACCGGGCCCCGGCTGAACCGACTGCGACGACGATAAAAGCGTTTTCAAGCCCTTCGATCGCTTCTAGGGGCCATACCGGCAGGTCTCTTTTCCGTCCTCCGATCCGGCGGGGGTGAATATCCAGAAACCCCGTGACTGCTCCGCCTGCGGCCAGCAGTTCGTCATGCATCAGCTGACCACCGGGGCCTGCCCCCCAAATCACCACGGGCTGGTCAGCTGGCAGACGACCGTTGACCAGGTAATGTGCCTTGGCTGCCTGGAAAGCCCTGGAAGAATAGCGACTGTCGGTACGGGTCAGCCGGCGTGCATGTTCCCGCCAGCGCAACAGGCAACCAGACGGCTTACCCATTTTCATGCCGGCGGCGTCCGCGCGCAGGTACAGGTCATAGTCTTCCGGCCAGGCCGGCTCCGCAAAGCCACCGAGGCGCAGCAGTGCTTCCGCCCTGAACATTGCAGTCGGGTTCGGAATCGGGCTTTCAATGAACAGTTCCCGGGAAATCTTCTCCGGGCTGCGGCAGCTGTTGAGCCAGTCCTGGTAGCGCCGGTTGCCGCCGGCAATCCCCTGGTCGCTAAAGATCTCGATGCAGGCTCCGCAAATTTCGATATCGGGATGTCGTTCCAGGAAATCCAGTTGCCGTTGGAGCCGCTCGGGCAGCGCCAGATCATCTGCATCCATGCGGGCGATGAATTGTCCGCGTGCGCTGGCGAGTCCGGTATTGAAAGCGGAGCTGACCCCTCGCCCGCTGTTTTCAATGAGCTGCAAGCGGGGATCCGAAAAAGACAACGCTTGAACAGCATGATCAGTACTGTGATCGTCAACCAGCAGCAACTCCAGGCCAGGCAGGGTCTGGTCCAGAATGCTTGAAACAGCGTCTGCCAGGAAATCCCCGCCATCACGCACCGGCATAATGACTGAGACCAGCGGTTTCATCCGCAGTACTAGGTTTCAGGTCGCATGTAGGGAAACAGCAGAACGTCCCGGATGGACGGAGAGTCGGTGTAAATCATCACCAACCGGTCGATACCGATTCCCTCACCGGCCGTGGGGGGCATGCCATATTCCAGCGCCCGAATATAGTCCGCGTCGTAGTGCATCGCTTCCAGGTCGCCGGCATCCTTGTTCTCAACCTGAGAACGAAATCGCTCTGCCTGGTCTTCCGGGTCATTCAACTCGGAGAAACCATTGGCGATCTCACGGCCGCAAACAAATAATTCGAAGCGATCCGTCACGTTGGGATTGTCATCGTTCCGGCGCGAAAGTGGCGACACTTCCGTCGGATACTGGGTGATGAACGTCGGCTGCACCAGGTGTTCTTCCACCGTCGCTTCGAACAACTCCGTCAGCAGTTTGCCCGGCCCCCAATTTTTCTCGGTGTGAATCTCGAGGGTGTCACAGGCTGACCTTAGCATGTCTTCATCCCACAGGTTCGCGGCAGCGAGCGATGGATTGTAGCGGCGGACAGCATCTTCCACCGTCAGTCGCTCGAATGGGCCGCCCAGGTTGATCTCATCCCCCTGGTAATGCACCACGCTGCCGCCGCAGATTGCATCGGTCAAACCAGCCAGCATGCTTTCGGTGAGATCCATCAGGTCGGTGTAATCAGCATAGGCCCAGTAGAATTCCAGCATCGTAAATTCCGGGTTGTGCCGCGTTGAAACACCTTCATTGCGGAAGTTCCGGTTAACCTCGTAAACCCGGCCAAGACCGCCCACAACCAATCGCTTGAGATACAACTCAGGGGCGACACGAAGGTACATCTGCAAATCCAGCGCATTGTGGTGAGTGACAAACGGCCTGGCTGTCGCACCTCCCGGGATCGGATGCATCATCGGCGTCTCAACCTCGAGAAAATCGCGCTCCGGCGCTTCCATGAACGAACGGATATAGGAAATGATCCTGGACCGGGTCCGGAACACCGCCCGGGATTCGTCATTCATGATCAGGTCCACGTAGCGCTGACGGTACCGCACCTCCGTATCAGTGAGCCCGTGAAATTTTTCCGGCAACGGCCGCAATGACTTGGTCAACAGCCGCAAGGTGGAGACCCGCACGGATAACTCGCCTTTCTGGGTGCGCATGATCCGCCCCCTGGCGCCTATGATGTCGCCAAGGTCCCAGTGCTTGAACTGCTGAAACAGGCCTTCTTCCAGGCTATCCCGCTGAATCATGAGTTGGATATCACCGCCCCGGTCCTGCAACTTCACGAATGCAATCTTGCCCATCACCCGCTTTGCCATCATCCTGCCCGCCAGCGAGAACTCTTCTTCGACGGCGGCCAGTTGCTCCTGGTCCCAGTCGTCGAAGCGCTCATGCAGCTCACTGCTGACCGTGTCTTTCCTGAAATCGTTGGGGTAGGCCTGACCCTGTTGCCGCAAAGCGCTCAGCTTTGCGCGCCGCTCGGCAATCAGGCGATTTTCATCCAATTCGGTATCCGGAGAAGGTTTTTGCTCATTCATGTCTGGGTACTCTCTACAATCCCTGCTTCAATGATGCTTCAACGAACGGGTCAAGGTCACCGTCCAGCACGCCCTGCGTGTTCCCCACTTCCACGCCGGTCCGCAAATCCTTGATCCGGGACTGGTCCAGCACGTAGGACCGGATCTGGCTGCCCCAGCCAATGTCGGATTTGGAGTCTTCGAGTTTCTGGTGTGCTTCCGTTCGTTTTTGCATTTCGTGCTCATAAAGCCGGGCGCGCAACTGCTTCATGGCGTGGTCCCGGTTCTTGTGCTGAGACCGGTCATTCTGACACTGAACCACGATACCGGTAGGCACGTGGGTCATACGCACGGCCGAATCCGTGGTGTTGACATGCTGTCCGCCGGCACCTGATGCGCGGTAAACATCCACGCGGATATCCGCCGGATTGATGTCGATCTCGATGTTGTCGTCCACTTCCGGCGATACGAACACGGCGGCAAAAGACGTATGCCGGCGGTTGCCGGAATCGAAAGGGGACTTCCGGACCAGTCGGTGAACCCCGGTTTCGGTGCGACACCAGCCATAGGCATAGTCACCGGTGATGTGGATCGTCGCGCTCTTGATACCTGCCACGTCCCCGGTCGAGACTTCCACCAGGTCGTACTTCCAGCCACGGCGTTCCGCCCAGCGCAGGTACATTCTCAGCAGCATTTCCGCCCAGTCCTGGGCCTCGGTTCCGCCAGAACCTGACTGGATATCTATAAAACAGGGGTTTGCGTCCATCTCACCGGCAAACATCCGCTGAAATTCCAGCCGCTCGACTTTTTCCTGCATCAGCGCCAGGTCACTACTGACCGCGTCGACGATTTCAGCGTCTTCTTCCTCGACCGCCATGTCGAGCATTTCGCGGGCATCAGACAGGCCGTGCTCAAGCTCGTCCAGCGTCGAAACCACGGTCTCCAGTCGCGAACGTTCCCGGCCCAGCTCCTGGGCCAGTTCAGGCTGGTTCCAGATTTCCGGGTTTTCCAGCTCACGACTTACTTCTTCCAGGCGGTCTCGTTTCTGAGCATAGTCAAAGATACCCCCTAAGCGCTTCTGAGCGGCGCAGGAGATCTTCTATCAAATTGGTTTGCAGGTTGGTTTCCACTTCGAAAAATCCGGTGAAATTGGAGGGCTGCATTCTACACAATGGCTCAATCGTTGTGTTAAATTAGTTTGCTTATGACGTTGAGGTAAACCCGATGAAAACAAGACCCACCACTTTTCTCCTGAGCATACTCGCAGCATTGTTTTTCCTGCTGCCTGCCGTGACCATGGCGCAAGACGAATCGCCCCCGCCACTGGCTGAAATGTGGTTGGCAACACCCAAAGCAGGTCATGGATCCGAGTTCAAAGAGGCTCTTGCCAGGCATATGAAATTCCGGGCAGAAAATGGCGACCCCCGTGAATGGCAGGCCTACACGCCGCTGCTGGGTGAAAACCTGAACCAGGTAGGCATCCGCTCTTGCTGTTTCAACTGGGCCGACGTCGACTCCTACCGTACCTGGGGCCAGAACAACAGCAAGATCAGCGAACACTTTGATGAGCATGTCGCACCGCATGCCGAGCATTGGGCTCATTACTTTGAAACCCTGCACTGGAACCACTCGCATTGGGCCGACGGCGCAGATGACGCGACTCTTTATGCGGTCACTGAATTTCACATCAAGCCGGGTCACGAAGCTGATTTCAGGGCGGCGCGGGACAAGCTCCTGCAGATTGCACTGAACCAGGGCTGGGCAAACGATGATCGTTCCTGGATCTGGTCTACCACGGTTGGCGGATCGCCCCGTGAAAGCATCATCATACCCCACCCCAATTTCGCCAGCATGGACCGGGATGAAGACAGTTTCTCGCGGTTCCTGTCCCGGCACATGGGTGACGAAGCCGCTGCTGCCTTGCTGAAGAAATTTGCCAGTTCCACGACCGGCTCTGAATTCCAGATCTGGGAGCATCAGAAAGAACTCTCGATGGAAAGCGGCGACTGATTCCTGGCAAAGCAGGGAAATAACAGAAGCCGCGGTATGACAGCCGCGGCTTTTTTTTGACTCCGGAGTACTACGTTGACTGAATTGACCGAATACAGGCAGGAAGTCAGGGCCTGGCTGGAACAAAATTGTCCCGAATCGATGCGCTCGCCCTACCGTTCTGAAGCCGAAGTTTGCTGGGGCGGCCGTGATTTCAAGTTTCAAAGCAAGGACCAGGAGACCTGGCTGCGGCGAATGGCTGAGCAGGGCTGGACCGCACCCACCTGGCCCAAAGAGTATGGTGGAGCAGGCCTGGGCCGCGTCGAAGCAAAGCTGCTCAAGGCGGAACTGGCACGCCTCCATGCCCGCCCTCCGCTGGTAAGCTTTGGCATTTCAATGCTCGGTCCGGCGTTGTTGAAGTTCGGGTCAGAGGCGCTCAGACAACAGCATTTGCCGCCGATAACCCGCGGCGAGATTCGCTGGGCCCAGGGCTATAGCGAGCCCAACGCCGGCTCTGACCTGGCCAGCCTGGCCGCGCGCTGCGAAGACCAGGGCGATCACTACCTGCTGAACGGCTCGAAAATCTGGACTTCCTACGGTGACCATGCAGACTGGATGTTTTGCCTCGTGAGGACCGATTTCGAGGCTAAAAAACATGAAGGGATCAGCTTCGTCATGTTCGACATGGCTAGCCCCGGAGTGACCACCCGCCCGATCCGGCTGATCAGCGGCAAATCTCCCTTCACCGAAACCCTGTTTGAAAATGTCCGGGTTGAAAAGAACCAGGTCATCGGCGAAGTCAACCAGGGCTGGACCGTCGCCAAGTACCTGCTCACTCACGAGCGCGAAATGATCGCTTCCACCGGGCTTTCCAGCGCCGGCACTGTGCCGGTTGGCAAAACAGCTGCCCAGTCACTGGCAACTGAGGACGGCAGGCTTCGCGACACCATTCTGCGTGCCGATATCGCCCGCTTTGAGATGAATGAACGGGCCCTTGAACTGACCATTGAAAGGGCCAGGGACGAGGTCAAGGCCGGCGTCAGCCTGGGAGCGACTTCCTCCATGTTCAAGTATTACGGCACCGAACTGAATAAGCGCAGGCAGGAACTGCTGATGAGCATTTACGGCCACGATGCGCTGTCGTGGGAAGGCCAGGCGAGTCATGAGGGTCGCCTGGCAAGGGCCTGGTTGCGCAGCAAGGGCAACTCGATCGAAGGCGGCACCTCGGAAATTCAGCTCAATATCGTTGCCAAGCGAATACTTGGCCTTCCCGGCTAGAAACGGAGTAAATCATGGCACTGGTATTGAATGACGAACAGTTGATGCTCCAGGACGCTGCGCGCCACTTCCTTGCAGAACGGGCGCCGGTCAAACATTTGCGTGAACTGAGGGATAGCGACGACCCCGATGGCTTCTCCCGAACGCTTTGGAGTGAATTCGTTGAAATGGGGTGGACCGGCATCCTGGTACCCGAGGCATACGGTGGTTTGGATTATGGCTATACCGGTATCGGCCTGATCCTCGAAGAATGTGGCCGCACGCTGACACCCAGCCCGTTGATGAGTACCGCGATGGTGGCTGTCGCAGCGCTGGAACTGGCCGGTTCTGCAGAGCAGCGCAGTGTGATTCTTCCGGAAGTGGTCGGCGGCCGGCATTTGCTCGCGCTCGCCTGCGATGAAGGGCCGCTGCATGCACCGGAACCGGCGCAGTGCAAAGCCGAAATGCGGGAGGGCCATTTTGTACTCTCGGGCAGCAAGAAAGCGGTAGTCGATGGGCATATTGCTCAGTCATTCATTGTCAGTTCCCGTACCGAGAGTGGCGCCTCGCTGTTCCTGGTGCCGGCCGGGGCAAGTGGTGTGACCGTGCAGAGGTATTCAGTGCTCGATACGCATGTTGCGGCAACCATAGAGTTCAACCAGGTCGAACTGCGCCCGGACCAACTGCTGGGACCGCCGCACCAGGCACAGGGGCTATTGGATCGAATTCTCGACGTGGCGCGCATCGGGGCTGCTGCCGAAATGCTGGGAATAGCCCGTGAAGCCTTTGAACAAACGGTCGACTACCTGAAGCAACGCAAGCAGTTTGGCGTTCCGATTGGAAGTTTCCAGGCCCTGCAGCACCGGGCGGCACTGTTGTTCGGTGAACTGGAATTGTGTCAATCACTGGTACTCAAAGCATTGCACTCGCTTGACGAAGACAGCGATGACCTGGCCGAACTGGCCAGCCTGACCAAGGCGAAATTGGGTGAGACGGCACAACTGGCGACGGCGGAAGCTATCCAGATGCATGGTGGTATCGGCATGACAGATGATTTCGATATCGGTTTTTATATCAAGCGATACCGGATTCTGGAATCATTGTATGGAGACCGTAATTTTCACCTGGACCGTTTTGCCAGGTTGCGGGGATACTGAAGGAGCAGCACATGAATCTTGGAATGTCAGAACGGGTTAAGCCGCTGGTCGAAGCAGCGCGGGCATTTATCAACGAGCAGGTTAAGCCTGTCGATCAGGAGTTTCTCGAAGAGGTCAGCAAGGGCGATCGCTGGACGCTGACTACCCGCCAGAAAGAAATCCTCGATCAATTGAAAAATGCAGCGCGCAAACGTGGCTTGTGGAATTTCTGGCTGACGGACAGCGAGCGGGGTTATGGTCTGTCCACCGTCGAATACGCCTACCTCGCCGAGGAGACCGGCCGGTCCCATCTCGCTGCCGAGGCCTTCAATTGCAGCGCGCCGGACACGGGCAACATGGAGGTGCTGGAGCGTTACGGCAGCAGCGCCCAGAAGGCACAATGGCTGGAGCCACTGCTGAACGGCGAGATTCGTTCAGCCTATGCAATGACTGAACCGGATGTAGCCTCTTCGGACGCAACCAATATTTCTACCACGGCGGAACT
The DNA here is from genome assembly GCA_029859645.1 of Lysobacterales bacterium. Classification (GTDB taxonomy): domain Bacteria; phylum Pseudomonadota; class Gammaproteobacteria; order Xanthomonadales; family SZUA-36; genus JAHEFT01. The sequence continues at coordinate 30,557 of JAOUCS010000009.1, forward strand.
GCGCGACGGTCAATGGGTCATCAACGGGGAAAAATCTTATATTTCCGGCGCCGGCGACGAGCGCTGCAAGATACTCATCGTCATGGTTCGAAGCAACCCGGAGAACGCCCGGCACCAGCAGCATTCACAGATTCTCGTACCCATGGACACCGCGGGTGTGGAAGTCACCAGGGGGCTGAATGTCTTCAGCATGGACGACGCGCCGCACGGACACATGCAGATGACGTTCACCGACGTACGTGTACCCGAGGAGAACGTCATCCTGGGACCTGGACGGGGATTTGAGATCGCACAGGGCCGACTGGGTCCGGGCCGTGTCCATCACTGCATGCGGGCTATCGGCATGGCTGAAAAAGCGCTGGAACTCATGTGTAAGCGGGCCGTCAGCCGCAAAGCCTTTGGTAAACCCCTGGCCAAGCTGGGCGGAAATTACGACGTCATTGCCAATGCCAGGATGAACATCGACATGGCGCGCCTGTTGACACTCCGTACCGCCTGGGTGATTGACACCCAGGGCGTGGAAGAGGCGCATTGGTGGATTTCCAAAATCAAGACAGTCGTACCCAACATGGCGCTGAAAGTCATTGACGATGCTATCCAGCTGCACGGCGCGTTCGGGCTCTCACAGGATTTTCCGCTGGCCACGATGTACATGAACGCGCGAACGCTGAGGCTGGCAGACGGGCCTGATGAAGTCCACCGGATGGTGGTTGCCCGAAAGGAACTGCGCCGCTACCTGTAAATCCTGCCTAAAAGCCGGAGTAAACCCGAATGAAAGCTGAAGACCTGAAGACGCTGATCGGCCTGCAAGGAGAACCCTCCTCCTGGTTCGAAATAACACAGGAGCGGATCAACCAGTTTGCTGATGCCACCAATGATCACCAGTTTATCCACGTGGATCCGGAAAAAGCGGCCCTGACACCTTTCGGCGGAACCATCGCCCATGGATACCTGACTCTCTCGCTGATACCGGCGCTGGTCGCAGAAAACTGGCCAAAGATCGAAGGTGTCGCGATGGGGATCAATTATGGCCTGGATAAACTCCGGTTTATCCAGCCGGTCAAGGCGGGCAGCCGCGTCAGAACGCGTCAAAAGCTGTTGCAAGCGGTCGAACGCAAGGCAGGACACTGGATGATCAAATCCGAAGTGACCATGGACATCCAGGGCGAAGAAAAACCCGCCCTGATTGCCGAAACCATTTCAATATTTGTTGTGAAGTAATTCACTTAAAATCATGTTTTATAGGATATTTTTATGAGCATTAGATTGGATAAGCAGGTGGCCATCGTCACCGGCGCAGGCCAGGGGCTGGGCCGTTCCCATGCCGTCGCCCTCGCCGCCCGCGGCGCCCGCGTCGTGGTCAATGACCTGGGCCATAACACCGTGGTCGATGAAATCGTTGAGGCCGGAGGTACCGCATTGGCCAATACGGCCGATGTTGCCGATTGGCAGCAGGTCAAGGAGATGGTGAACCAGGCCATGGACGCCTGGGGCCGCGTCGATATCCTGGTCAATAATGCCGGCATCCTGCGTGACAAGTCTTTCCTGAAAATGCCCATGGAGGATTTTCAGCGCGTAGTAGACGTGCACCTTATCGGCTCGGCGAACTGCGCCCGTGCAGTCTGGGAGATCATGCGGGAACAGGCTTATGGCCGCATCGTGTTCACCAGTTCCAGTTCAGGCCTGTACGGTAATTTCGGACAGGCTAATTATGGCGCAGCAAAAATGGCCATGGTGGGCCTGATGAACACACTCCACCTGGAAGGCGCGAAATATAACATCCGTGTCAACTGCCTCGCACCTGTAGCGGGCACTGCGATGACGGACGGCCTGCTGCCCGAACCGGTTTTCAGGTTACTGACCCCTGAGTCCGTAAGTCATGGCGTCGTTTTCCTGTGCAGCGAACAAGCGCCCAGCCGCGTGGTTCTCGCAGCGGGTGGCGGCAGTTTCGCGGTCTACAAAGGTTTCGAAACGCCCGGTGTCTGCCTCCATGGGGATGAGCTGAATGCCGAAGGCGTGGCGGCAGCCTGGTCCGAAATTTGCGACGAAAATGGCATGCGTGAAATCAAGGCCGGTTTTGAACAAAGCGAAAAATTCGCCCGCCAGGGCGCCGCTGCCTCCGGCATTGACCTGGGATCATGAAAGCGCTGGTTTGTAACGAATACGGCCCTGCAGACCTGCTCTCTCTCGACCAAGTGGATGACCCGGTTCCGTCCGGTGACGAAGTGCTGATCGACATCCACGCCGCGGGCATCAATTTCCCTGATCTCCTGGTCATCGGCGGTCAGTACCAGATCAAAACGGAACCGCCGTTTATTCCCGGCAGCGAGGCGGCCGGCGTCGTCTCAGCAGTCGGCGATCGGGTCACCCGTTTCGTGCCGGGCGATCGCGTGATCACCACTCCAGCCCTGGGCGCCTTTGCTGAAAAATGCAGCGTTTCTGAAAACCGTTGCATGTCCCTGCCTGCAGAACTGACCTTTGAACAGGGCGCCGGGTTTACCATCACCTATGCCACGTCATATCACGCTCTGCAGCAGAGCACTGAACTCCGAAAAGACGAAACGCTGCTGGTGCTGGGCGCCGCCGGCGGCGTCGGGACTACCGCGGTGGAAATTGGCAAGGCCCTCGGCGCGAAAGTGATTGCCGCGGCCAGCAGCGAAGAAAAGCTTGCCTTTGCCCGCGAGGCAGGTGCAGATGAATGCATCAACTATACAACTTCGTCTCTGCGAAGCCGTGAAAGGGTTGACCCAGGGCCGCGGTGTGGACGTGGTCTATGATCCTGTCGGCGGCGACCTGGCGCTGCAGGCTTTCCGATCACTCGCAAGAAATGGACGCTACCTTGTAATTGGCTTCGCCAGCGGTGATATCCCTGCCTTTCCGGCCAATCTTGCGTTGCTGAAAGAGGCGCAGATCATTGGCGTCTGGTGGGGCACCTGGAGTAAACACAACCCGGACAGGCTGCGACAGAACTGGGTTGAACTGACAGATATGATCAGCCGCGGTGCATTGCAACCGCGTGTCACGGAAAGCTACCCGCTGGAGCGTTTTACCGAAGCGTTCAACGCGATTTCCGGGCGACGGGCTCGCGGCAAAGTGGTACTGACTTTCCATTGAACAGGAGCAGCACCCATTGGGTCCCGTGACGTTTCCGGATCGTGAGCAGGTGTGGCGCCAAATCAGCGCCGGCGGCGGCGATGACTGGGACGTCATAATTATCGGCGGTGGCATTACCGGCGCCGGGATACTGAGGGAAGCTGTCCGCAACGGCTTCCGAACCCTGCTGATCGAGCAACGCGACTTTGCCTGGGGGTCTTCCAGCCGCTCTTCCAAGATGGTCCATGGCGGCATCCGCTACCTTGCTGCCGGTAATATTTCGCTGACCCGCCACGCACTGCAGGAGAGAGAAAACCTCATCAGCCAGGCGCCCAGGCTGGTGGAAAGACTGGGTTACTACTTTCCGTTGTACCGCGGACGATTTCCTCCCCGAATAGCCGCCGGGCTTCTGTTCTGGCTCTATGACCGACTGGCCGGTATTCGTGATCACCGTCGAATCAGCAATGCGCAACTACAGGATACATTCCGGGAACTGGACACGAAAAACCTCAATGGGGCCTATTTCTATACGGATGCGGTGACCGACGATGCCCGCCTGACCCTGCGGGTGCTGCAGGAATCCATTCGCCTGGGTGGCGTAGTCAGGAACTACACCCGGGCTAACCGACTGTTGAAAAACGCAGAACGGGTCACGGGCGTCAGGGTGGAAGACCGTGAGACAGGTGCAGAGCTTGATCTGCGTGCCGGCGTGGTCATCAATGCCACCGGCGCCTGGGCCGACCGGCTGGGAAATGCCTCGACAGCCGGCATGAAGATCCGGCCGCAGCGCGGCAGTCACCTGATACTGTCAGCCGAGCGATTTCCGGTTAGCCACGCCATTTTCATTGTTCACCCCGATGACGGACGAAGAGTCTTTATCTACCCCTGGGAAGGCAGGACCGTGGTGGGCACCACCGATATATTCCACGACCGGAACCTGGATAACGCCGCCAGCATGACCCCTGACGAACTGACTTACCTGCTGCACGCGGCGGCCCAGTTGTTTCCCGGCAGGCCGCCTCACCGGGAGAACGTCATCTCCAGCTGGTCCGGCGTCCGCCCCATCATCACCTCCGGCAAATCGCGTGACCCCTCAAAGGCGAGCCGGGAGCACCAGGTCTGGGTCGAGCCGGGGCTGGTCAGCTGCAGTGGCGGCAAGCTGACAACTTTCCACTACATGGCGCTGGACGTGATTGACAAGGCCAGGGCTTTTCTGCCGGATGTTACTCCACCAGGAGAAACCCCGATTTTCGCTGCCACCACCCACTCCGGAACCGATGTTCTGCCGGCGGAACCACGGCGCGGAGAGCGTTTGCTGGGCCGCTACGGTGACGATGCGTTTCTGCTCACCCAGCAGGCGACAGAGCAGGAACGGGCCAGGATAACCGGCACCAATACCTGCCTGGCCCAGGTACGATGGTCGCTGCAGCATGAGTCGGTCGTACACCTGGACGACCTGATGTTGCGCCGGACCCGCCTTGGACTGTTGCTGACCCGTGGAGGCGAACAACTGCTGGACGAAATCGAACCAATGGCACGTGAGCTGTGCGGCTGGTCAGGTCAGCAGTGGCTAGAAGAGAAAGAACGCTACCTGGAAATTATAGGCACGTATTACACGGTAGCCTGATCAGCTGTCGATCAACCGCTGACAATGCTCACCCAGGCTCTGGACCGCCTGGCCAAATCCTGCGAAACGCGGATCAGAAGTCTGCCCGTTGAAATAGCGATAGTAAATCTGCTGCAATATCACCGCCACGCGCCAATATCCGAAAACCCGGTAAAATCCGAAGTCTGACGTGTCTATGCCGGTTTTTTCTTCGTACCGCTGAAGAATTTCAGCCCGCGTCAACATTCCAGGCGCCATCGAAGGCTGCATCGAAAGGGCGCGCAAATCAACCGGATCGTCTTCCTGCATCCAGTAGGCCAGCGAATTGCCCAGGTCCATCAATGGATCCCCCAGCGCCGAAATCTCCCAGTCCAGTACCGCCAGGATGTCGTGGGGTTCATCATGATCCAGTATGACGTTGTCGATCCGGTAGTCACCGTGCAGGATCGATTTCCGTCCGCTGTCCGGGGGCATATGGTCGACCAACCAATGCTGGACAGCGGAAAACCGGTCAACATCGGGTGTAATGACCTTTTCATAGCGACCGTTCCAACCCAGGACCTGACGTTCGACATAGCCAATCGGACGGCCGAAATCCGCCAACCCGGCCGCGCTGCAATCAACCTGGTGCAAGGCGATCAGTTTTTCCCAGAACTGGATACAAAATCTGCGGCATGCCGCAGGGTCCATTTTCCACTCCGGTGGCAAAACGTGCTTGATCACCGCGCCGTCCACTTTGCGCATGACATAAAACTCGGAACCAATGATCGTTTCATCGTCAGTGTAATAAAGGGTGTCCGGAACGGCCGGGTAAACCGGTTTCAATCCACTCATGATGCGGTACTCACGGATCATGCTGTGCGCTGACCTGGCCTTTGTCCCGAAAGGCGGCCTGCGCACGACGAGATCGTCGCTGGCATATTGCAACCGGTAAGTCAGATTAGAGTTGCCGCCCGGAAACTGGCTGATGACGGGGTCACCGGCCAGCCCTGGAATGACTCTTTTCAGTACCGCGTCCAGTGCAACCCAGTCCAGTTCTTCACCGGAACGAACCGGCCGGCCCGAATTATTGGTTTCCATTTCCGTCATCAACCCAGGGTCGCGCCGCCGTCCATCACCAGCGTTGTGCCCGTCGTGTAGGCCGCCTGCTCGGAAACCAGGAACAGCACACCCGCCACCATGTCTTCCGGCTGCCCTGCCCTCGGAACCGGTAAGCGGGAAAGCCATTTCTGGATGGCCGGATCTTCGACCAGCGCGGATGCAAAACGGGTCTTGACCACACCGGGCAGAATGGCGTTCGCCCGAATACCCTGCTGGCCAAACTCCTTGGCAAAACTGCGCGTCAGGCTGATCAGGCCCGCCTTGGTCATGGAGTAAACAGCCTGCCCGGGTAACGGGAGCAAGGCGGCGATTGATGCGACATTGACGATGCTGCCACCACCACTGCTGATCATCAGCGGCACCGCAGCGCTGCTCATGAAATACGGTCCTTTCAGATTCACTTCCACCGTCTTGTCGAAGGCCCGTGGCGTCAACTCATTGGCTGGTCCGTAATGGGGGTTGGTCGCCGCGTTATTAATCAGGATATCCAGCCGTCCGAACGTCTCATCGACAAATCCGAACAAGGCTTCGATTTCTTCCATGCGACCGGCATGGCAGGCGTGCGGAGTTGCCCTCCCCCCGCCATCCACGATGGAGTCAGCAATTTCCTGCACGCCTTCCAGGTGCCGGCTGGTGACCACTACGTGAGCCCCGCAGGCTGCCAAACCCCGGGCGATCGCCTCGCCTATCCCCCGTGACGCGCCATTCACGACGGCCACTTTCCCGTTCAAATCGGTTTGATTCACGAAAACTCTCCTGTCAGTTTGCGACGAAACCTTTGCATGCCTTCGATCCAGCGGTCTACATCATCCGCCTGGCGGCGAACGTAAGTAGAAACCTGGGGATGCGGCAAAACCAGGAACCGGCCCTCCTGAATTCCGGCCAGGATGCAATCAGCAACGTATTCAGTGCTCAAAATGCCGTCGACGTCATTGCCCCCGAATCCCGGGCTTCCGTCCTCGGTCTCGGTGTCCTCATCCACGCCTATCATGCGGGTCGCGACGGCCTGCGGACATACCAAAACAACCTGGATGCCGTCGTCGCCATGCGTGATGGCCAACGATTTGGCGAATCCGACGGCCGCATGCTTGCTGGCGGTATAGGCTGCCTCACCCACCTGGGCCAACAGGCCGGCCGCCGAAGCGACATTGACCAGGCAGCCACCTCCACGTTCTGTCATTTTTGGAATCATCAGGCGGGCTGCATAGACATGAGCCATCAGGTTGATATCGATACAGGCGCGCCAGTGCTCATCCGGAGCAGAAGCGGCTCCATCCGGGCCGTCTCCAAATGCTACGCCCGCATTGGAAACGAAAATATCGATCGGACCCAGTTCGGCCTCGGCTCGAGCGACGCTTGCTGCAAGGCTGTCCGGTTCAGCCACGTCTACCTGCAGGGCCAGGCCGCCGATTTCATCGGCAACGGTCCTCGCGGCCGGCAAGTCAAGATCGGCAACCGCAACACGGGCGCCTTCGAAATTCAGCGCACGACAAAGCGCACGACCTATGCCATGGGCCCCTCCGGTTACGAGAGCTACGCGGTTGTTGATATCCATGCTTTGTACCCTGGAATCTGATTCAGAAGTGGTTTTCCATGCTAACAATTATGTGATCGGCGGTACAATGACAGGCTATGACAAAAGCCAGCGAACTACACATTCTTTTGACCAACGATGATGGCCATCTTGCGCCGGGAATCCGCATCATGCAGGAGGTTCTGAAGAGACGGGGTTACCGAGTCAGCATGGTCGCCCCAAGCAAACAGCGAAGCGCCACCGGCATGACCACAACCATGCACCGGGGCCTGCAGCTTGAACAGTTCGCAGAAGGCAACTGGCACCTGGACGCGAAACCGGCAGACACGGTTCTGGTTGCTTTGCGGCACCTGCTCGAAGACGACCCCCCGGACCTGGTGTTGTCCGGCATCAATTTCGGGCCAAACCTGGGCGTCGGACTGCATGCTTCCGGTACCGTCGGTGCTGCCATCACGGCGCTGCTGCACGGTTACCCGGCGATTGCGGTTTCTGCCGGCATGCTGTTTGACGAGGCCCGGCAGACGCCCCCGGTTTTTCCCAGCACGCATAAAGTGCTGGAACCGGCTGCAGAATTTACCTGTGCCGTGATCGAGTCGCTGCAATCGCCGGCGAGCCGGAGTGATGAACTGCTGCCGGCCGGTATCCTGTTGAACATCAATTACCCTGCGCTTGCACGTGAACAGATCAAGGGCGTGGTCTATCCGGAAGTATCTGGCGGCCACATGATCGAACCCGGTTACCGGCTTTGCGAGCAGACTGCGAAACTGATTCCGCAATATCACGCTGGCGTCGATCCGAATCAGCCGCAGCTCCAGGAAGGTGATGTGCGCGCTCACCTGGAAGGTTACATCACGATTTCCCCGGTCAAACCGCGCTGGAATCCACCGGCCACGGAAACCGCCGATTTACTGAAACGACTGGGTACTGCGTTTTCGGAATTCTAAGCCGTCAGGACAGAATTTCCTCAACGATGAGCTGGCAACTTTGCTCCCCTCGCCAGCGGTTGATGCCAAGCCGGTACAACAGGCGAGCCAAGTTGCCCGTTGGCAAATCTTCGGGCAAACGGTTGAAGGCAATGGCATCGACCGGTTCGCCTCCATCCAGGCACTGAACGATCATTTTCAGATGACTTCCACCAACGACCCGGCTGTCCATCACCCGGAACCGCCCGTCAAACAAAGGTTCTGGAAAACGCTGACCCCAGGGTCCGGTATTCTCAAGCGCCGTGGCAAACGGGACCGACAGGTCCTGCGCAGACAATTCGCCGTCAGTCAGCACTTCGCCGTTGAGTTCCGCACCATCCAGCACCGCGGTCACCGCCTCGCAAAGGCCACTTTCAAATTCCGGCAAATTTTTCGCGGATAAGGACAGCCCCGCCGCCATTGCATGGCCACCGAATGCGGTAATCAACCCCGGATGATGCGCATCGATATACGCCAGCACATCCCTGATATGCAAGCCGCGAACGGATCGCGCCGAACCTTTCAGTATCTCCGAACCCTCCGCCTCGGGTGCAAAAACAACCACCGGACGATGCACCGAATCCTTGACCCGGGAAGCGACCAGGCCAACGATGCCCTGGTGCCAGGATGGATCATGTAAACACAGTGCCGGTGGCAGGTTCCGCTGATCCAGCGCCGCCAGCAAATTTTTTACCTGGTCCATGGCCTGGCTCTGCATCTGCTCCTGCATACCCCGCCGTTGCTTATTCAGCTGATCCAGCTGTTGACCGAGCATCATAGCTTCGTCCGGATCATCCGCAAGCAGGCAGCGGATGCCAGTACTCATGTCCTCCAGGCGTCCTGCCGCATTCAGCCTCGGCCCCACGGCAAAACCCAGGTCGGATGCGCCGCAATACCGGTAATCCCGCTTTCCCAATCGCAATAACGCCATCAACCCGGGCCTGGCCAGCCCGCGCCTGATACGCTCCAGGCCCTGCCGCACCAAAACACGGTTATTCCGGTCCAGCGGCACCAGGTCGGCAACGGTTCCCAGCGCCACCAGGTCAAGAAATTGCGCCAGGTTCGGCTGCGGCCGCACCCCGTTGAACCAACTCCGCGAGTGCAGCAGCCGCCGCACCCGGCTGAGCAGGTAAAACACGACGCCCACACCCGCCATCGCCTTGCTGGGAAACTCGTCACCGACACAGTTGGGGTTCACGATAGCCTGTGCATCCGGCAAGACATTACCCGGTAAATGGTGATCGGTGACTATCACCTGGCAACCCAGTTCGCGGGCACGGGCGACGCCTTCAATACAGCTGATGCCTGAATCCACGGTAATCAGCAGTTCGGGCGGTTGATCCACCAGGGTCTCAACCAGTGGAACCGTCAGGCCGTAACCGAATTCGAACCGGTTCGGTACACGAAAATCCACCCTGGTACTTCCCATGGCTCTTAACGAAAGCACTGCCAGCGCCGTACCGGTGGCTCCATCCGTATCGAAATCTCCCACCACCAGGATGGACTGATCCTGGCATATGGCGTCAGCGACCATGGCGGCAGCCTGATCAATGCCGCCCAGCGAGTCCGGCAACAACATATCCTTCAGTTCAAGCGAGAGTTGTTCCTTGCGGGTGATGCCGCGACTGAGCAGAATCCGGCGAATCACAGGGTGTAAATTTTCCGGCAGGTCGTTCGCTTGCCCACGGGCTTCCCTGGCACGAATCTTCCGTTCAGACATCATGCCCCGGCCGTGACCGGCCGTGAGAGTGGTGTTTTACGTCGCCAGAAACGACGGCGAGCCCTGCGGTCATAGCTCTGGCCTTCACCCGTGCCTGCGTACATCAAAAACTCGATGTCGCCCTGGTCTGCCAGCCTGATCAACTGCCGGGTCAGGTCTTCGAGATGTTCCAGTTCTTCAACGGCATACTGCGTGCCGGGAATCCAATCGATCAGGATGGAACGCCCGTCCCGGCCGAATTCGGCAAGAGTAGCCATGCTCTGGCTCTTCAGGCGACAATCGTTGATGATCGCCAGACCCCGGGTGACCGGGTGGTTGGAATAGATCGTATCGATCAGATCATGCGGCGCTGCCTCTGGTATGAATCCCCCGCCCCAGAACCAGACCGAATTGATTTCCTGCCTGCCTCTTTGCCGGCGGCGAATATTGACAGGACAGTTATGCAGCGCGACCTGGATCTCCGTGATTATACGCCGCCAGAAGCGGGCCTCAGGGTGATCGGGAAGTGCGTCCGCCAAATCCATGCCCAGCGCATCGTCGAGTGACTTGAATTCGAACTCGAGTGGTTCATTTAACGCTATGCACCAGCGTTCGGGGTGCTCCGCATGCAGATCAATGCCCTCTGCCAGCAACACCCCGCGAATGCAGTTTTCTATCTCGTTTCTCTCGTAAGGATCGAGGTCGGCGAATCCATGGCTGGTCATAAATACCCGGGCCATGTCGGCCCACAACGTGACCGGATCACTGCGGAGCCAGAAGTAATTGCTGTCCGGCGCCTTTTCCCGGTCGCTGACATGCGTCAGCGCGGCAACCGGCAACAACTCGTCCGGCTCGATACCGAACAGCGAAAAGCGCAGATGATTAGCCGACGGAACTCGCAAGTTACAGGAACGGCCCTTCGACAATAATTGTTCGAGCGCCGGAAACCGTTGCTCACCGGTGATGGCGTCCACCATGGGGTAAAAATCTTCAACCAATAACGTGAGATGCGTTCCGGTCACCGGTACTCAACATCGACGATCTCGTATTCCCGGTCGCCCGCCGGCGCGCGTACCACTACCACTTCCCCAACCTGCTGACCGATCAGCGCCCGCGATATTGGCGAACTCACCGCGATCCGGTTGTGCTTGATGTCGGCTTCCACATCACCGACGATCTGGTAGATAGTCTCTTCAGCAGTTTCCTCGTCGGACAGCGTGACCGTTGCTCCAAAAACGACCTTGTCACCCGGATTCAGCTTTTCTATATCAATGATCTGCGCATGTGAAATGGTCGACTCCAGGTGCTGAATCCTGCCCTCGATGAAACCTTGCTGTTCACGGGCTGCATGGTATTCGGCGTTCTCTTTTAAATCACCATGGGCCCGGGCTTCTGCGATCGCCGCAATAATTTTAGGTCGTTCAACTTTTTTAAGTGTCGCCAGTTCTTCCCGCAGGCGGTCAGCCCCTGCCTTGGTCAATGGATGTCTGTTCATGCTTCAAGTCCCCGGTGCAACTGCTGCAGGCTGTGCACCGTGTAATCATTTTCGTGATCCAGGGCCCTTAAAGTAGCCCGGCCGCCAGCGATGGTAGTGGTGTAACTGACTTTGCGCTGCAACGCTTCGCGCCGGATGGAAAACGAGTCTGAAATGGCCTGTGCGCCCTCAGTCGTGTTGACGATGAAATCAATCTCATCATTCTTTATCAGGTCTACGATGTGTGGCCGGCCTTCCATAACTTTGTTGACCGATGCACATTCCACCCCGTTTTCCTGCAAAAATTGAGCCGTGCCGCTGGTCGCCACCAATTGATATCCGCGGCCAATCAGCTCACGGGCAATCGGCACCAGCACGTTCTTGTCCGCATCGCGAACGCTCAGGAAAGCTTTGCCTACCGGTGGCAGGCCATAGTTCGCGGCTTTCATCGATTTCGCCCTGGCCCCTCCAAAACTCCAGCCGATACCCATCACCTCCCCGGTAGATCGCATTTCCGGACCCAGGATCGGGTCGACCCCCGGGAACTTCATGAACGGGAAGACGGCCTCCTTAATGGAGTAGAAATTAGGTACGATTTCATTTGTTTGTTCTTGTTCTTTAAGTGATTTTCCCGCCATTACCTTCGCGGCGATTCCAGCGAGAGGTAAACCCGTTGCTTTTGATACAAACGGTACAGTCCGTGAAGCCCGTGGATTGACCTCGAGAACATAAACATCATCCCCGCGCAGCGCGAACTGTGTGTTCATCAAACCCACCACACCAAGCTCCAGCGCCATCAGGCGAATCTGGCGTCGCATTTCATCCAGCACATCGCGTGACAGAGAGTATGGCGGCAGCGAGCAAGCTGAATCGCCCGAATGAACGCCGGCCTGTTCGATATGCTCCATGATGCCGCCAATCAGAACATCTTCGCCATCGCAGATGGCATCGACGTCAACTTCCTTGGCATGGTCGAGGAACCGGTCCAGCAGAACCGGCGAATCATTAGAGACCTGCACCGCATCGCGCATGTAGCGAAGCAATTCATCCTCACCGTGAACGATGTCCATGGCTCTGCCGCCCAGCACGTAGGACGGCCGGACAACAATGGGATAACCGATTTCCTCAGCCAGCCCAACCGCCGCTTCGGCGCTCATCGCCGTGCGGTTTGGTGGTTGCCGCAGATCAAGCCGTTCGAGTAATTTCTGAAAGCGCTCGCGGTCTTCCGCCAGGTCAATCGAATCCGGGGAGGTGCCGATGATCGGAACACCCGCAGCTTCCAGGTCACGCGCCAGCTTTAACGGCGTCTGACCACCAAACTGAACGATCACGCCAGCGGGCTGTTCCTTGTGCACAATTTCAAGCACATCTTCCAGCGTCAGCGGTTCAAAATAAAGACGGTCGGAGGTGTCATAGTCTGTTGAGACCGTCTCCGGGTTACAATTTACCATGATGGTTTCGTAACCATCATCACGCAGGGCGAGCGCTGCGTGGACACAACAATAATCGAACTCGATGCCCTGCCCGATTCGATTGGGGCCACCGCCAAGCACCATGATTTTTTGACGATCACCCGGCCCGGACTCACATTCTTCCTCGTAAGTGGAATACATGTAGGCCGTTGACGTTGCAAATTCGGCGGCACAGGTATCCACTCTTTTGTATACCGGCCGGATATCGAGGCTATGACGATGGTCGCGCACATCGGCTTCATTGATTTCCAGCAATTCCGCCAGCCTGGAGTCGGAAAAACCCATGCGTTTCAGCGAGAACAGCTTTTCCCGGTTCAGTGATGACAAGGTGCCCTGCCCCACTCGCTGTTCGTTTTCGACGATCTCTTCGATCTGGTCCAGGAACCACGGATCGATGCCGGTCAATTCCTGGACGGTCTCGAGATCCAGCCCTTCCCTGAATGCATCCGCGACGTAAAGAATTCGCTCGGCCCCTGCCTCACGGAGTTCTCTGCGCAGGGTTGCATCGCGTATTTCCGGATCTGCGCCTTCGAGTATCGGGTTAAAGCCGTCACGATCTGTTTCGAGACTGCGCAATGCCTTTTGCACGGATTCCTGGAAGGTCCGGCCAATAGCCATGGCTTCCCCTACAGACTTCATCTGCGTGGTCAGCTTTGCATCTGCTGCCGGGAATTTTTCAAACGCGAAGCGCGGAATCTTGGTTACCACGTAATCAATCGAGGGCTCGAACGACGCGGGGGTCGCACCACCGGTGATTTCATTGCGCAATTCGTCCAGCGTGTAACCAACAGCCAGTTTTGCCGCCACCTTGGCGATGGGAAATCCGGTGGCTTTTGACGCCAGGGCCGAGGATCGCGAGACCCTGGGGTTCATTTCGATAATGACGACACGCCCGTCTGCTGGATTGATGCCGAACTGGACGTTGGACCCCCCCGTATCGACGCCGATTTTGCGCAACACAGCAATGGATGCGTCCCGCAGTCGCTGGTATTCCTTGTCAGTCAGGGTTTGGGCCGGTGCGACCGTGATGGAATCGCCCGTGTGGACACCCATCGGATCGAAATTTTCGATCGCGCAAATAATAATGCAGTTGTCGCGATGATCGCGAACGACCTCCATCTCGAATTCTTTCCAGCCCAGCACTGATTCTTCCAGCAACACTTCCGTGGTCGGAGACAACTCCAGTCCGCGGCTGACGATATCTTCGAATTCTTCGCGATTATAGGCGATACCACCACCGGAACCGCCCATCGTGAAAGACGGCCGAATGATCGTTGGGTAGCCTATCGACGCCTGCTGTTGCAATGCCTCTTCCAGGCTGTGCGCAATGGCGGCGGTCGGCACGTCCAGCCCGATCTCCAGCATGGCGTTACGAAACTGCTCGCGGTCTTCCGCCATGTCGATGGCTTCGCGGGAAGCACCGATCATCTCGACCCCGTATTTCTCCAGTACACCGTGGCGGACCAGGTCCAGCGCGCAGTTCAGCGCCGTCTGCCCTCCCATGGTCGGCAACAGCACATCGGGACGCTCGGAGGCGATGATCTGTTCAACAATCCGCCATTCGATCGGCTCGATATAAATGGCATCGGCTGTTTCCGGGTCAGTCATGATAGTGGCTGGATTGGAATTCACCAGGATGACGCGGTAGCCTTCCTCGCGAAGTGCCTTGCAGGCCTGCGCGCCGGAATAGTCGAACTCGCAAGCCTGGCCGATGACGATGGGACCGGCTCCGATGATCAGGACGCTTTTGATATCTTCTCTTTTGGGCACTGCTTCAGGCCTCCCGCAACACGGTGACGTTTCCGGATGTCTCACCGGCATCGATGCTGGTCATGAATCGATCGAAAATTCCCGCAATATCATGCGGACCCGGGCTGGCCTCGGGATGCCCCTGGAAGCCGAATGCAGGCGCATTAGTCAGCTCCAGACCCTGCAGCGAATTATCGAAAAGGGATCGATGGGTCGCACGGGCATGCTCCGGCAAACTGTCTTCGTCCACTGCAAACCCGTGATTCTGGCTGGTGATCATGACCTGTCCACTGCCCAGGTCCTGGACCGGGTGATTGGCGCCATGGTGGCCGAATTTCATCTTGATCGTTGAAGCGCCGGCGGCCAGGCCCAGTAACTGGTGCCCCAGGCAAATCCCGAACAAGGGAATTTTGCGGGAGATGAAGGTCTTGATGGCGGCAATCGCGTAATCACAAGGCTCCGGATCTCCCGGGCCATTTGACAGAAAAATCCCATCCGGCTGCAAGGCCAGCGCCTCTTCAGCCGGAGTCGTGGCAGGCACCACAGTAACCCTGCAGCCACGGTCGGCCAGCATGCGCAGAATATTGCGCTTGATGCCAAAATCATAGGCCACCACGTGACGCTGTTGTTCCGTGACCAGCGCTTGACAGTTGTCCAGGTCCCAACTGCCTTCGCTCCACTCATAAGGCCGGTCAGTGGTTACTTCCCTGGCGAGGTCCAGGCCTTTCATGCCGGGAAACGAACGAGCCAGTTCGATGGCGGCCTCTCTGCTGCAACCGCTACCTGTCATGATGGCTCCCCCCTGGGCTCCTTTTTCCCGCAGTATCCGGGTCAGGCGTCTTGTGTCGATATCGGAGATAGCGACGATATTATTGCGAACCAGGTATTCAGGCAGGCTTTCGGTGGCCCTCCAGTTACTGTGGCGTCGCGGACAGTCACGAACGATGAGACCGGCAGCCATGGGCCCGGATGACTCTTCGTCCTGGGGGTTACATCCGGTATTACCAATGTGGGGATAGGTCAGCGTGACAATTTGCCGGGCATAGGATGGGTCGGTCAGTATTTCCTGGTAACCGCTCATGGCGGTGTTGAATACAACCTCACCGACCGTACTGCCTTCAATTCCGATACTTCGGCCCAAGAAAACACTGCCGTCCTCTAACGCCAGCACTGCCTGATCAGTCAATGTACACACTCCAGATACGCGAAACGGGAAAGCTTTTGCAGCTGTTCCCGCTTAGAAATTCATTCAGCTTGTGTTCTAAGCCTCCAGATTTTAACGGAGCACTGCGCCCCTTGTCTAACCAAAATGCAGTCAGGACGTCATCCGGTCAAAAAATTCTTTGACTCCCTGCAACCAGTTCTGCGAACGGGGGTTGTGCAGGTTCCTGTCTTTTTTAAAGGTTTGCTCGAACTGCCTGAGCAGTTCTTTTTGCTCTTTCGTCAACTTCACCGGGGTCTCCAGCACAACCCGGCACATCAGGTCTCCGGTACGGTGACTGCGGACCGATTTGACGCCCTTGCCCTTCAGTCGAAACATGCGCCCGGTCTGGGTCTCTGAAGGCACCTTGAGCTTGACCTGTCCAGCCAGCGTGGGAATCTCCAGTTCTCCACCCATGGCGGCGAGCGTAAAGGGCACCGGCACTTCGCAATAGAGATCATCACCGTCCCGTTCGAAAATCCGGTGGGGACGGACATGCACTTCGACGTAAAGGTCACCGGCTGGCGCCCCGTTGGCCCCTGCCTCACCTTCATTGGCCAGGCGTATCCGGTCGCCGCTGTCCACGCCGGCCGGAATTTTGACCGACAGCGTGCGCGTTTCGCGGATTCTTCCCTGGCCGTTACAGTCGGTGCAGGGATTGGTGATCTGTTGACCGGCGCCCTGGCAAGCCGGGCAGGTCTGCTGCACGGAAAAAATTCCCTGCTGCATGCGCACCTGGCCAACACCACCGCAAGTGGTGCAGGTCTGCTTCTGTCCGTCCCTGGCGCCGCTGCCGTTACAGGTTTTGCACTCACCCAGCGTCGGCACCCTGATTTCCCGCTCAATGCCGTTGACGGCTTCTTCCAGGTCCAGTTCCAGTGAAAAACGCAGGTCCGAGCCCCGCTGCCTTGTTTGCCGGCGGCGTCCGCTACCCCCGAAAATATCACCGAAGATATCTCCGAAGATATCTCCCACGTCACCGTGAAAACCGCCCGGGCCTCCTGGCCCACTGGCAGAATTGCTGACCCCGGCATGTCCGAACTGGTCATAAGCCGAGCGCTTCTTGGGATCTTTCAGGATCTCGTAGGCTTCCTTGGCTTCTTTAAACTGCTCCTGCGCGGAAGCATCGTCCGGGTTGCGGTCCGGATGATGCTTCATGGCGAGGCGCCGATAAGCCTTTTTCAGCTCATCGTCGCTCGCGTTTTTTCCAACGCCCAGAACCTCGTAGTAATCCCTTTGTGCCATGCCTGTGTACCGTTACCTATCCGTCAGATTTGCGGATCATCCGAACCTAAATCAAGGCCCAAAAAACCCGGCCGAAGCCGGGTTTCCGAAACCAAGAGGTTTTGAAGGAATCAATCGGCCTTCTTTTGCTCGTCAACTTCCTCGAACTCAGCATCGACTACGTCGTCATTGCCCGGTCCGGCCGGATCCGCAGACGCAGCCTCTTCAGCCTGTGCCTGCTCGGCAGCCTTCTGATAAATGACCTGGCCCGCTTCTGACAGCTTCTCAACGGCTGATTCGATAGTCTCCTTGTCATCGCCTTTCATCGCCTCTTCGACGTTCTCAATGGCTGTTTCAATAGCCTTCTTTTCATCGTCGCTGACCTTGTCACCCATTTCCTTGAGGCTGGAACGGGTCGCGTGAACGATCGCATCGGCGCTGTTACGGGCGGTGACCAGTTCATGGAACTTACGGTCTTCGTCTGCATGCGCCTCGGCGTCCTGAACCATGCGGTCGATCTCATCATCTGACAGGCCGGAACCCGCCTTGATTTCAATTTTCTGCTCTTTGCCCGTCGCCTTGTCGGTCGCGCTGACATGCATGATGCCATTGGCGTCGATGTCGAAAGTGACTTCGATCTGGGGCATGCCGCGAGGCGCAGCGCCGATACCGGCCAGGTCGAACCGCGCCAGCGATTTGTTGGCAGAAGCCATGTCCCTTTCACCCTGCAGAACATGCACGGTTACAGCTGTCTGGTTGTCCTCGGCAGTTGAGAAAACCTGCGATGCCTTGGTCGGCACCGTGGTGTTTTTCTCGATCAGCTTGGTCATCACACCACCCAGCGTTTCAATACCCAGGGACAAGGGAGTCACGTCCAGCAACAGCACATCCTTCACTTCACCCGCAAGAACGCCACCCTGAATAGCAGCACCGGATGCCACAGCCTCATCAGGATTGACATCTTTGCGGGGTTCACGGCTGAAGAACTCTGCAACCGCTTCCTGTACTTTCGGCATGCGGGTCTGGCCGCCAACGAGGATCACGTCATCGATATCACTGATCTTCAGGCCGGCATCATCCAGCGCGGTCCGGCAGGGACCGATGGTGCGTGTCACGAGGTCTTCCACCAGGGATTCCAGCTTGGCGCGGGTCAGCTTGATGTTGAGATGCTTTGGACCACTTGCGTCGGCCGTGATGTAAGGCAGGTTGACTTCGGTCTGCTGCGAGGTAGACAGTTCAATCTTGGCGCGCTCGGCGCCTTCCTTCAGTCGCTGCAGCGCCAGCGGATCATTGCGCAGGTCAAATCCCTGTTCTTTCTGGAATTCACCTACCAGGTAATCGATCACGCGCTTGTCGAAATCTTCACCTCCCAGGAAAGTATCACCGTTGGTCGCCAGCACTTCGAACTGGTGCTCGCCGTCGACGTCCGCTATCTCGATGATGGAAATATCAAACGTACCGCCGCCCAGGTCATAGACGGCGATCTTGCGGTCGCCGCCTTTCTTGTCCATACCGTAAGCCAGCGCTGCCGCGGTAGGTTCGTTGATGATGCGCTTGACTTTCAATCCTGCAATCTTGCCGGCATCCTTGGTGGCCTGCCGCTGCGAGTCATTGAAGTATGCGGGGACGGTGATTACCGCCTCGGACACTTCCTCGCCAAGATAGTCTTCAGCGGTCTTCTTCATCTTCATCAGCACGCGGGCTGAAATTTCGGGGGGCGCCATCTTCTTGCCATCGGCTTCCACCCAGGCATCGCCATTCTCGGCTTGCACGATGCTGTAAGGCACCAGGTCCTTGTCTTTCTGTACCACGTCCTCGCTGTACTTCCGGCCGATCAGCCGCTTGACGGCGAACAGCGTGTTGGAAGGATTGGTCACAGCCTGGCGCTTGGCCGGCTGGCCAACCAGAACTTCGTCATCCTTGGTGAAAGCGACGATGGACGGCGTGGTCCGGTCACCCTCAGCATTCTCAATTACCTTGGGCTGGCCGCCTTCCATCACTGCAACGCAGGAGTTGGTGGTTCCAAGGTCAATACCTATGATTTTTCCCATCGGTCAATTCTCCAATAGTCTTCAATAATTTGATGCTTCTGAAATGGGGTTGTTCGTGTGTTTTTCAACACGGCCGGAATGCCTTTCAGGCTTTTCCGGAGACCACGACCATGGCAGGCCGAACCAGCCGGTCGTGCAGGCTGAATCCTTTTTGCAAAACCTCGAGCACCGTATTTTCCGGCACACCGGCGGACGGCAGCACCGTCATCGCCTGGTGCAGTTCGGGATCGAAGGGCTGCCCCATCGGATCAATAATCTGCAGGTCGTGATCCTGCATGACTTTTTCCAGCATTCGCAATGTCAATTCCTGGCCTTCCAGCAACGATTCGACAGTGAGCGATTCCGAGTCCACTTCAAGACCCCTTTCGAGGCTGTCCCAAACCTGCAGAAGGTCCTTCATGATCTTCTCGAGCGCCAGCTTCCTGGACCGGTCCAGGTCGCGCATCAGGCGCTTGCGCAGGTTCTCCATCTCGGCCTGCATCCGCAGCATGGCTTCACGATGCCTGGACAGTTCCTGCTCGGCCTCTGCCAGCTTTTCCGAAGATTCATCCCGTTCAGGATCCGCTTCTTCCGGGTTGCCGGCCTGTCCATTTGTTTCGATCTCCACCTCAATCGGCTCTTCAAATGGGTTTTCCTTTGTATCGGTCACGTATTCCGTCTCCAACAGTTGTTGCTTCGGTTCAATAGTCCAACGGCAATATGGGGTTAAGGCGTCGTGATTCAAGCGATATTCCCGCCACTGCCGGATTGCCGGATCTTTCTTCACATGCTAGCTTTGTAACGCTCCCGACCCCAAGACAACCATGCTCAATTTCCTGCAAATTCGTAACTACGCCATTGTCGATTCGCTGGACCTGGAATTTTCAGGAGGATTCACCTGCGTCACGGGCGAAACGGGCGCCGGCAAATCAATCCTGGTGGACGCTCTTGGCCTGTTATGTGGCAAACGCGCTGATACCAGTGCGGTTCGGGATGGTGCCAGCAAGGCTGAGCTCGCCGCTGAATTCTCACTCATGGCAGACAGCCCTGCACTGGCCTGGCTCAAACATGCCGAGCTGGAAGACGACCAGCGTTGCATGCTGCGGCGGGTCATCGCCGAAGGCGGCCGTTCCCGGGCCTGGATCAATGGTTCCGCGGTGACCCTGTCACAACTGGCTGAGCTGGGAGACTTACTGGTGGAAATCCATGGCCAGAATGAGCATATGCTGCTGGTTCGGCAAGAAGCGCAGTTCCGCCTGCTGGACACCGGGAGCTCCCACGACAATGTCCGGCAAAAAGTCAGACATGCTTTCAACACCTGGGTCGGCCTGGAAGAACAAAAGCTTCAGATACTCAGCGAAGAATCACTGGGCGCAGGCGACAGGGAATTGCTGCTTTACCAGATACGTGAACTCGAAGAATCGATGCTGACTGCTGAACAGTTCCTGGCCATGGAGTCGGAGCACCGGCTGCTCGCCCGCGGCGGTGACCTGGCCAGAACGCTTGACGAATCGGTCTTATTGCTCGAGCAGGACCCGTCAGGCGCCTCCACTGTGCTGCACCGGGCAGCCATATTGCTCACACCCTACGTCGATCTGGATGCAGGCATTGCATCGGCGGCAGAATTGCTCAATGACGCTGCCATTCACTGCAGCGAGGCCATCAGCAGTCTCGAGTCTGCCCGGTCACGCATGGAGTCCAGTCCCGAAAGGCTGGCGGAGCTGGAACGCCAGTTGGGTGTCCAGCATGACCTGGCTCGCAAACACCGGGTGGAACCCGACAGGCTCGAGGGCGTGTTGAGTCAGATCAAGCAGCGTTTCGAACTTGCCGAATCGCTGGACAGCCGATTGGCGGAGCTGGAAGAACAGCTGGCAACGGCCCTGCAAAGCTACCGACAACAGGCCAGGATTCTTTCCGGCCAACGCAGCAAGCGCGCGCAGCAACTGTCCGCGGATGTCACTGCTCTGATGCAGGAACTGGGTATGGAGGGTGGGCAATTTCAATTCCGGGTGCAGCATGATGAACAACGCCGGCCTTCTGCCCGCGGTGACGACGAACTGGAACTGCTGGTCAGCGCAAATCCGGGAATCCCGCCCGGCCTGCTGCGCAAAGTCGCTTCAGGTGGCGAATTGTCCCGAATCAGCCTGGCGATCAAGGTTGCCTGCAAAGGGGACAATGGCGCCGCCACCCAGGTTTTCGACGAAGTGGATGCCGGAATTGGCGGTGACACCGCTCATTCGGTGGGCGCGTTGCTGAAAAGTCTTTCTGCCGGCGCCCAGGCCTTGTGTGTGACCCACCTGGCGCAGGTTGCCGTGTTTGCAGACCAGCAGTTGCAGGTGAACAAACAATCGGATGAGCAGCAAACCAGGGTCAGCACACGCCTGCTGAATAACGACCAGCGCATTGATGAGATTGCCCGGATGCTGGGAGGGCGCCTGTCAGACCAGAGCCGTGCTCACGCTTCGGAGTTGCTGGCATCGGCCCTGGTTCGGCATTGATCAGGATTTGGGACGAACGTAGATCACCAAGCTGTGGTCTTCGATTTCATAACCGTGTGATTCAGCAATTTTTCGCTGTGCGGCCTCTATTTCTTCGCTGATAAATTCGGTGACTTTGCCGGTTTCCACGCACACCATGTGGTCGTGGTGCTCCCCTGAGTTCAGTTCATAATATGCCTGGCCACTTTCGAAATTGTGTTTTTCCACCAGGCCCGCAGATTCGAACTGGTTCAACACGCGGTAAACGGTCGCCAGGCCAATTTCTTCCCTGGCTTCCAACAGACAGCGGTAGATGTCATCCGCCGTGAGATGTTTGTTCCGCCGGGTTTCCAGAATTTCCAGAATCCGTTTACGCGGATGGGTGACTTTTAACCCGGCTTCTTTAAGGTTATTGTTTTTCACAGAAATACCACTATTTGATGTAGCGTCAGATATTGTATCATTCACGCACTCTGCGCCATGCTAAAAATCCAGTCCGGAACTCAAATGCTCATTCGTCTCATTTTTTCACTGTTATTGATCAGCCTGACCGGCACCGGTTGCAACCTGATCTATAAGCAGAATATTCAGCAGGGTAATGCCCTCGAACAGGATGATCTGGACGAGCTTTACGTCGGAATGAATCAAAGGCAGGTGCTGTTCGTGCTCGGTACGCCTTCGGTTAAGGATCCTTTCCACCGCGATCGCTGGGACTACGTGCAGACATTCAGCCGCAGGGGCAATCCGATGATCACCCGGACAGTCACACTGTACTTCGAAAACGGCTTGCTGGCTGAAATCGAGGGTGAAAACGATCCGTTCGGCGCAAATTCGCAACGGGTTGACGGCGATCCGGATGAAGTGGCTTCTTTTGTCAAAAAACCCGCGTCTGACCAGGGCGCTTCCGAAAGCCCGCAGGACGCGGCGGTCGAATCGGCCAAGGAAGACGTGATTAAGTCACAAGACCCGGATATTGAGTCCATCAACGAGAGGACCTCCGAAGACCGGGAATACCAGAGAAACCAGGAATTCCTGGACCAGACTCCGAATGACACCACCGGACCGGATATCGACGGCTAACCCGAAACCTTTAACTCATGGCCCGTTTTTTACGCATTTCCTGCGGGCTTGCAATCAATGGCCGGTAAATCTCGATCCGGTCGCCATCTTCCAATTCGTGATCGAACGCCACTTTGCGGCTGAATATGCCAACCTCTGAGATTTCCATCCCGGGAAATAATTTCCGAATGCCGGACTGTTCAATCGCATCGATCACGGTGGTCCCCCTCCGAACGGCCAGTTTCAGCAAGGACTGCCGGTCTGGCAAAGCATAGGCCACCTCAATCCCTATTTCATCGCTACCGCGATCAGGATCCGTAGACATGGTCTGCCCTATTACTGAATTCGCTGACCAGGCGGTCGGCAATGCGTGTGAAGCCCCGCCGAAAAGCGGATGACAATACCCTGCTGGAAAAATCGAAGCTCAGCACCAGCGTGACTTTGCTGCCCTCCTGACCCAGTGTTTCAAACAACCATTCACCGGAAAAGTGCCGGAAAGGCCCGTCTACCAGAGACAATGTCAGCCGCTCACCTGGCACGAAACGGTTGCGGGTTGTGAAGCGCTGGGTCATACCACTGACCCGGACGACCAGGGAGGCCAACTGCTGCTCCGCGGTTTGCTCATGCACTTCGGACTTCAGGCACCAGGTCAGGAAATCGGGATATGCCGGTACGTCCTGGACCAACCGGAACATATCCATCGCGGGATGAAGGACAAGAGCCGTACGCTTGATTTCCATAACTAAAACCTTGAGCCTGCTAAAACAGGGCGCAGCAAGCATAGCATGTGCAGGGCCCCTGAACGTAGAATAGACAGCCATATGAATGACCATAAATCAACCGGTAAAAAAACCATCGCTCTGAACAAACGGGCCCGCTTCGAATATCACATCGAAGACCGCTTTGAAGCGGGTATTGCACTGGAGGGCTGGGAGGTCAAATCGCTCCGCGAGGGTCGCGTGCAGTTCTCCGACAGTTACGTACTTTTGAAAGACAACGAAGCGTTCCTTTTCGGTTGCCAGATCAATCCGCTCCCCACCGCGTCGACACACGTGAAACCTGACCCGTTAAGAACCCGGAAACTGCTGCTCCATCGCCGGGAAATCGATCGCCTCACGGGTGCCGTGGATCGAAAGGGCTACACGGTTATTCCCA
>JAOUCS010000241.1 GCA_029859645.1 Lysobacterales bacterium
CGCTGAGCCAAGGCGAGCCCTCGATGTATTCCCTGCCCTCTTCAAGTCCCGCGTCACCGACAAAAACCTGATCATGGCTACCGGTGAAGCCGTTTCCCACCTGAATTTCCTGCTGGAGCAAAAAGAACTGTCACGCCACACGGATGACAACGGCGTCAACTGGTACCAGGCCTGTCAATAGCTTGTCTGATTCTGACAAGCAAAGTCACTGCCATCACCCTAAAGTAACCTCCAAGCGCAAACGGATTTCTCTCCTACCGACGTGTGCGCCAGGCGGGGGCATGGACTTGCCCCCCCATTTTTTCAACTACAGCGGAGGCGAACGATGAAAAAATTTGAACTTCCAGAAAAGGCAAAAAGCAGAAATGAATTTCGCGAGCTGGGATTCGCCGCCGTGTTACTGCTGTTAATGCTGGTAACGCTGATTTGATCGCTTGGTTTGAATGACGTTACCTGATCGGCGGAGGATTTAATGCGTGAAGCGCGTGTTCAGACTCCCGGGGCTGGTTAAGACCCTCCCTCAACCCCACCAGCAACCGGGCCAGTCTGTCGCCTTGCCAACCCTCCGTCGAACCCGAAGCCACCCTTTCCTGCAAAGTGGTGGCTTCTTTTTTCAGTTCCATATTACCGCTCGACTCAGCCAACTCCGTCAAGATGCATCCCGCCTGCAGGCCATCAACCCGGCTCAGCCACAGCATGATGGCCCGGTCCGCTTCCGCTGCATTTCCGGAATCACAGGCCAGGCGGACTTGACGAAAAGCCCAGGGCTCCCCCGCTTCCCTCACGCTGCGTTGTTGCTGCAGGTAATTCCTCAGCCTCGGAATTCCTGCGAACCAAAGCACCACCAATACCAGCAATGCCAGAACAGTCGTTAGTGATCCTCGCCAGCCAAAAGGCATCAGTATGTCCGCGGCTGCATCACTGGCAGCTGCCCAGTCCGGGTTCGCTGCGACGTTCAGTTCCAGCGATTCAATCCGCTGTTCCGAAAGGCTCTCTTGCACCGGGTCCCACCACTGGAAAACGAAAACCGGCAACGGGTAGTTGCCCTCACGCTCACAAACGAAAGTGACCGAATCGGTGCGCTCCCCCACCAACGAACCCCGATCCACCCGGTCGTTAAGCTGCGGTGTTTTCGGATATATGCCCAGACCGTCGATGGCGATTTCCGGCAGCGGTTCGAAAACCATTCCCGGAACATCTTCCGCCCGGCGCGTCACGGTCAGCGTAATGGCGTCCCCCACTTTCAGATTTACAGGGCTGTCCGTCCCGTCAGCCGGTGTCCAGGCTGACTCCACGGTAAAAGACGTCGTGCTCACCAGCAGGCTGCCCGGGTCCGCACCCGGCGGCAAGCGCGTCTCGACCTGCAGGGACCCGGTACTGAACCGGAAGTTCGCCGGTTCGCTGCCAAACCCTGCACGGGCGGCAAAACTGACATCGAAAGAGGGTACTTCCAGGCGTCCCTCTTTTTGTGGATAGAGCAAAAAGGTATAACGCAGGCCCTGCCACTGCTCGCCGTTGCGGTTATCACTGAGTTTTACCGTGGTGGCGTCCGGCTGCAGCAGGTAGGCGCCTTTAACTTCGGGCAGCACAAACAACTGATTTGCAAAACTGAAGCCATTGGTCCAGAGCTCCAGTTGCAATTCCAGTTGCTGACCCACCCAGGAAACTTCATCCGTTGCGGCCTGAAAGCGAATATCACCCAATAGTTCGCCATCTGCGCACGTGGGTGACGACAGCAAAACCGCCAGGCAAGCTAGCCACAGAGTTTTCATTGCGTTAATCAGATTCAGCATCATCACGGTATAGCTGGTAAGCAAAACGTGTCCGCAGAAATTCTGCCGGATCGTTTTGGACGCGGCGCAACCACACCGCCCGCATTTCGTCTTCGGAAAGCCCTTCCCCGCCCTCGGTCACGTCCTCGGAACCGGCCTTGTTCACTCGCCCGGTGTCGTCAAATACGATTTCATCGGCGCCCAACTGGCCACCGGTGCCACCGGCGTCATCTTCAGGCGGTGCCAGCCGTTCTTTGCGGGCAACCGCGATGGCGAGGTTTTGTTGCGCTTCGTTCCAGTCCGGGCGCATGCCCAGGGCCGCCTGGTAGCTGCTGATCGCGTCTTCATACTGCCCCAGCATAAGCAGTGCATTACCCCGGTTATAGGCAGCCTCGGCAGAGCGGATTCGTCCAAACACCGCTGCCGCGCTTTCAAAATCACCGCCGCGATAAAAAGCCACGCCCTTGCGCATCGGATCTTCAAATGCTTCCGCCG
>JAOUCS010000242.1 GCA_029859645.1 Lysobacterales bacterium
CCCAACCGGCAATCAGCAAGCGGGTATCTGCGCTCGAAAATGAACTGGAAGCCCGGCTTTTTGACCGCATTGGTCGGGGGGTATCGCTGACCGAAGCCGGCCAGGCACTGTTACCTCGAGCGCGCAACATACTGCTCGACCTGGAAGACAGCGTTCGCGCTCTCAGCAACCTCAGCGGTGAAGTCCATGGCACGCTCCGTTTCGGCACCAGTCATCACGTCGGTCTACACCGCCTGCCCCCGGTTCTGAAAGAGTTTGTCCACGTCTATCCAGAGGTGCGGCTGGACATCCGTTTTATGGATTCTGAGGAAGCCTGCCTGGCAGTGGAGCACGGTGAACTGGAGCTGGCCATCGTGACACTACCTCCATCGCCGGCAAATGTTTTACAAACGGAAAAAGTCTGGGACGACCCGCTGGCTATAATGGTTGCCCGCGATCACCCGCTGGCGCAAAAACGCCGCCCGTCGCTCAGGGACCTGGCGAGTCATCCGGTGATCCTGCCCGCTACCGGCACCTACACCCGACAGATCGCCGAAGCGGCATTTAAAGAAGTTGACCTGCACCTGGACATTGCCCTGTCGACCAATTATCTCGAAACCATCCACATGCTGGTCTCTGTGGGCATCGGCTGGAGCCTGCTGCCGGTGACCATGCAGGATGATCAAACCAGGATCTTGTCGGTAAGCGCACTTTCGTTGAGCCGTTCACTGGGTGTTGTCTACCACCGCGATCGCACGCTATCGAACGCCGCGTGCGCACTGAACCGATTGCTTGCCTGATTTCCATTTTCACTAAACACCGAGGCGAACATGGATTAGAATGGGTTCCCGCCCTGCATCCCCGGAAGGAGATACATAATGTACTCGAAAATCACTCCACTGATAGCCCTGCTCTATCTGTCTCCTGCCACAGCTGTCGATTACAAAGGAGTCTATGATTCCGTAGACAAACCGAAAGCCTCCGAATCTGTAGACAAGGAAAAGATGGGGGAAGCCGTCAGCACCGATGGTGTTGACTACCAGAAAGCCTACGACTCTGTTGACAAGACGAAGGCAACCGACTCGGTCGATACTGATAAAGCTCGTGAAGCATTGATGAAATAGGATTTGTAATCCGGCAAAAAATCTTGCGTGTCTGTCTTGTTCACCAGTCCGAGCACAGATTAAGCCGCGCACAGAATTAATCGTTTCCAATTAACCCCGGCCTGTTCTCTCGATGCGCATACTATTACTGATCCGTTGCGAAAGCCTGCTTTGCTTGCCAAAAGATAATATCCAGCAGATGGAGCTAACCCCGCAGGCTTAGTGCTGCTGAATGACGACTTACGGGTGCGATTTCAACCGGTCATAGGCATGCTGCAGGAGTGCCGCCCTTCGGCGCGATTGCGGAGTTCCGTTTTCGGCCGATAGTGTTGAAAAAGTCCCCCAAGGAAGGGCGTGCATGAGATAATAACCGCGAGTCATTACTCATGAGGATATTGCCCCATGATGGGCCAGTTACCTGCCGCACAAAACGCATTGTTCTACGATTTTTGTTTAGAAAAACACATCCCTGAAGATCATCTTCTCCGCCAGATAGACCAGTTCCTCGACTTCGACCAGATCCGCCAGCATCTCCAGCCGTTCTATAGCACCACCGGCCGTCCTTCCATTGATCCGGAACTCATGATTCGGATGCTGCTAGTGGGCTACTGCTACGGCATCCGCTCAGAACGCAGACTCTGCGAGGAAGTGAACTTCAACCTGGCTTACCGCTGGTTTTGTCGGTTGGGACTGGAAGCAGAAGTGCCAGACCATTCGAGCTTTTCCAAAAACCGTCATGGCCGCTTCCGGGACGCTGAGACATTTCGGTGTGTTTTTGAACACGTGCTGAAGGTCTGCATTGATGCAGACCTTGTTAAGGGTGAAGGTTTTGCCGTCGATGCGAGTATCGTGAAAGCCGATGCCAGTCGCCAACGTCATCGGGAAGAGGATGATGACTGGGGCAATGGTCGGGCGGTTCGTGAGTACATCGAGGCGTTAGAGACAGACAATGCCCCGACAGGCCAATCCACTCGAAAGATCTCTCCAACTGACCCGGCAGCCAGTTATACTGCAGCGCCCGGTGGTCCGGCCTTCTTTGCCTACTCAACCAACTATCTGATTGATACCGACCACGGGATCATCATGGATGTTGAGCCGAGCACAGCCAACAGGACACCGGAGGCTGATACCACCAAGACCATGATTGAGCGTGTCGAGGGCCGCTTCGGGATCAAGC
>JAOUCS010000048.1 GCA_029859645.1 Lysobacterales bacterium
CGAAGACGGCACCGAGGTGATGAACTCCAGTTGCTGGTCATTCAGAGCGCTGGCCCGCTCCTGCAGCCCAGGCGGAATCTTCCACTCGGCCAGCGCCGTTTCGACCAGGCTGAAAAGGACGATCAGAAAAAGCGCAACCAGGCCAGGAGGATTCGGAACGGCTCGGTAATTCATGTCCGTCAATGGCCGGTGACGGCGTTGATTTGAACCTTTTTTTTGTTCTTCATTTTTATTTATGCACTCCAAAGTCCAACGAAGTATAGGGCAAATTTCTGGTTTTGGCTTAATCCTGTTTTGAGGACTAGAATAGAGGCTGGGGGGCGTCTTTCTTTTTACAGGAGTTAGACATGAGATCTTTTTTACTGATGACGGGCAGTGGCCCTCTTAATATCCTCACCTCGCACGGCTCCATTGAAAATCCGGTTTTGCTGGACAAGTTGCTGGCAAAAGGAATCGACAAGTTCATTGCCTTCGAAGTCCCATACGAACTGGCAAGGCAACGTTATGGCGGACACTTCAACGTGGTCGCCAACGACCTGCATGAGACCGACGATTTGCGAATACTGGATTATAACGGCGACCGGGCATTCCGGATGTTCACGTTCAGCGAATTGGGAGATGCGCATGTTCACGAACCTGCCGCGCTGGAGCAGACCGTGGGCTGATTTTTGTGGTTTTCGGGGCGCACAGGGCAGTTTGATATACTCACGGGTCAGCGCCTCAAATCCCCGGAGCCACCATGAAACAGAATGTCCACAATTTTGAACGTATCGTTCGCGTCGTTATTGGGCTGGCCGTCGTCAGCCTGGTGTTCATCGGCCCGCAATCCCAGTGGGGCTGGCTGGGCCTGATACCAGTCGCCACCGGCCTGACAGGATGGTGCCCACCCTACGCAATGCTCGGAATCAGCACCTGCAAGAAACCTTGAAAACATCCGAATGGACTGACGGCTAATCGGCCGTCACGATGGATAGCACGGGTGGAATCGGGGCGGAGGCCATGATGAAGAAGTCAGACCATGAGCTAGGCATGGACCGGGAAATAACCCGGCGGGAGTTCATCCAGGGTGTCTCGTTTGCATCACTTGGGCTGACTCTGAATTCTGGGGTTCTGGCAGCCGGAACGCCCGGCAGCCCGGACTCTGCCGACAAATATTATCCGCCGGTATTAACGGGTATGCGCGGCTCCCACCCGGGCGCTTTCGAGGCGGCCCACGCGCTGGCGCGGGAAGGCAAAAGGTTTCCTGACCCGGTGGACCTGGACGAAAAATACGACCTGGTCGTCGTGGGTGGCGGCATCAGCGGCCTGGCGACGGCTTACTATTACCGTAAACAATTCGGCGCCGACTCCCGCATCCTGATCCTCGAGAACCATGACGATTTCGGCGGCCACGCCAAGCGCAATGAATTCCACCAGGGCGGCCAGATGCGTTTGTCATGGGGCGGCACCATGAACCTCGAATACCCCGAGTTCAGCGAAACCGTCAATGCACTGCTGGCGGACCTCGGGGTCGACATCGATGAACTCCTGGAAGGATACGATTTCGCCTACGGCAATGGCCCCAAGGGTAGCCCATGCACGTATTTCGACGCGGAAACCTTTGGCCGCGATGAATTGATCCAGGACTTCAGCTTTCGCAAGTACGACAACGATGTCCGCGCGGAAATGATTGACCGGTTTCCGGTCAGTGAGGCCTCGCGTGAGTCGCTCAAGGCCTTTTACCAGCGCCGGGAGAACGTGTTTGAGGGTAAATCCGAGGCCGAAGTGGAAACGATGCTGAAGAGTATCAGCTACACCGATTTCCTCAGGAAATACGGGGGACTAACCGATGAGGCTGCGGACCTGTTCATCAAGACCACCCACGGTTACTGGGGCGTGGGCGCCGACAGCCTGTCGGCCGCTGAATGCGTCGGCGCCGGCCTGCCCATCATGCACCTGCTGGGCCATGCCGATCCGAATGGCAGCGGCGAAAATAATCAAGGCGGTAATGTTGCCATGTTTCCCGACGGCAACGCTTCCATCGCGCGGCTGCTGGTTCATTCCCTGGTTCCGGAAGCCGCACCCGGCAGCAATGCCAGCAACATTGCGATGGCAACGTTCGATTACTCAAAACTCGACAGGCCCGGACAGCCGGTTCGGCTGCGCCTGAATTCAACGGCCGTGAACGCCGTTAACAGAGAAGGCGGCACCAGTGTGTCCTATGTAAACGGCGACCAGTTGGTGCGAGTGAAGTCCAGGCATACCGTGTTGGCCTGTTACCACGTCATTATTCCGCACCTGTGCCCGGACCTTCCGCAGTCACAGACCGAAGCGCTGAAATACCAGGTCAAACGCCCCCTGATCCTGACCAATGTGCTGCTGAAGGACAGCAAGGCGTTCGACCAGCTGGGCATCTCGGGCGCCTATTGTCCCGGCCGTCTTCACGGGATGGTCTGGCAGGTGAAGGGTGTGAATACGGCCGGCTACCGGCTCGGCTGGGAAGACGATGGCCCGGTACCCATCATGTTCTGGGATCGGTTGCCCCGCCCGATCCCGGAGCGCACATCAAGGAGCAGCACCGTGCTTCGCGCGCCTTGCTGCTGGCCATGTCCTTCGAAGACTTCGAGCGTGAGGTACGCACCGTCCTCGACGGCATGCTGGGTTCTGCCGGGTTCGATGTGCAAAAGGATATCCTCGCGATCACCGTCAACCGCTGGCCGCACGGCTATGCTTATGACTACCTCGACCTCTGGGACCCGGAATGGCCGCCCGGCCAGGCGCCGCACGAGATCGCACGCAAACGGTTCGGCAATATCGCCATCGCCAATTCAGACGCCGGCGCCAACGCCTACACGCATGTCGCCATCGACGAGGCCTGGCGCGCAGTCGAGGACTTGAAAGCCTGAGAGCTAGCCAATTTCAAACGAAAGCGCAAGAACGTCCCACAGGATGCCCGCCAGAAACAGCGGCACCAGAATAGCGTGCAGAATCCGATTTTTTGAAAGCGCCAGGATCACGAATCCAGCGAATGAAAAAAACGATGTGGCGTTATCGACCCTGAAAAGGATATCGCCTGTGACGATTGGCCGAAACAGGGTTGCCAGCGAGACCGTGGCGACTGCCAGCCACCAAACCGGCCGCATGGCGCCATAGTAATAATCCCTTATATCAGCATCCCGCATAGGCTGAGGAAACAGTAAGTGGGTAATCAGGAACAGGCCGACGGGACCGCTCAACATGAGCAGCAGGCCCGGAAACGTCCAGCCAGGAACTCCCTGCAGATCCCAGATCTCCCACCATTGCTGAAGCAAGGCGATCATGACGAACACTATGAGCACCGAATGGACCCAGTATGTCCTGACCGATTTCCTGTACCGGATCATCTGGCCGACTCCCTTCAGCAACTCGGTGATGCCCAGGCCGATGATGATCGAGACCAGGACCATTAGAAATTCGAACAGGCTCATGCGATTAAATCCTGCAAATCAGTTTCAGTTATCCGCGAACGGTTCGGTCTGGAAAACATAAATGACTCATCCATTCATTCCCCCAGCACACCCCTGATCGGCGAAGCGGGCCCATCGGCTTGGCGTTTCAGGAAATCCGAAAACGACCTCCCTGCCCTTACCTGTTCCAGCCAGTCCTCCGGATCGTATTCGATTCCCACCGGGTTGTCGGCCATGTCCGGCCCGCGCATGAATTCACCCGCCTCGTCCATGGTTTCGAAAGCATCGACCTGGAACTCCATCTGGTTGCCGTCGGGATCTGCGTAGTACATGGAAACCGTCAGGCCGTGATGCACGCACCAGTAAGGTTCGATACCCCTTTGCTTGAGGTGCTGATAATTTCCGAACAAGTCCTCGAGTGAATCATAGGTATAGGCGACGTGATCGACGCCGACCAACCCGCGCTGGTCTGTCTCGGTGTCGTCGGGCTTGATGACATCGAGATTCGCGAGCGCAAAGCGATGGTGCTCATCATCGTAGGTCAGGAAGGCCAGAGCCGGATTCTGCATTTGGACATGGGCATCGAAGACGAACTGGTACCACTCCAGCATCTCTTCGAACCGGTGTGTCCGGTAGACGATGTGGGCGAGTTTACGGGGGGCGATTCGGGCCATGGAACTCTCCTTTTTCAGATTCTGCCTGATCAGATTATAGGCGGGAAATCCGGATCAGGTTCAATCAGCTTCAGCGGGCGCCGCCACTAACATCGCCGCCAGTTCCTTCGGATGCGAGCGCTGGGCATTGTGGCCGCTTGTCAGCGTTTGAATGGCCCAGCCGCGTTCCTCGGCCTGCTTCCATGAAGGGTCGTTGGAGCGCTGCTCGATGGTCTGGCCCGGCGCTACGAAGGCGATGAAGGTCGCGGGTAACTGCAGCGCCGCCGGGTTGTCGAAGGAAACGGGCTCTGTATAGGTTTTCAGTGATTGCGGCACATCCCGTGGCAAGGGCGCTTCGGGATCCAGCCAGAAGAAGTGCATCATGCCGTCTTCAACGCGGTACCAGGGTGGATCATCACCCCTCAGGTCCTGCACCGACATGCCATCACCCGGCACCAGGGCGTCGAGGAATATGGCGTGCCTGATACGCTCCGGAACCCGATCCATCACACCGGTGATGACTGCACCACCGTAGCTATGTCCAACAATAACTACGTCCTTTAAGTCCTCGAATAATATAAGATTTACTATGTCTGCAGTGTGTGTGGAAAGATTGATGTCCGGATTGGAGAGGTGCACCCGCTCACCCAGCCCCGTCAGCGTGGGCCGGTAGACGGTATGGCCATCAGCAGTCAGGATTTCGTCCATGGTGCGCCAGTCCCAACCGCCACCGGACGAGCCGTGCACGAGCACAAAGGTGTAATGTGGGGCAGCCACAGCATGCAGTTCATTCGGCTTTGTCTCATCACCAGATATCGAGCCCTGGAACAGAAGCATTAACGCGATTACAAACAGGGAAGATTTTTTCATGCTGAAATTTCTACTATATTGAGCGGACAATTGGAGAATATCGGATGCCACGTATAAAACAACCTGTAACCGCGACTTCAAGCTTCTGCGGCCTCGCCGCCACGCTGATACTTCTTGCCACCGCCTGCTCGAAAACAGATCCTCCTGCTGAGGCTGGCGAAGCCCCTGAGCAGCAAACGGCGGCAACCCTGGTCAATGACGCGGCCATGGGCGACGAGACTGCAGGAGAGAACTGGCTGGCCTTTGGCCGGACCTACAGCGAACAGCGCTACAGCCCGCTGGACCAGATCAATACCTCCAATGTATCCGGTTTACGGGTCGACTGGTTCCTGGACCTGCCAAAAGATAAGGGACTGGTTTCAACGCCCCTGGTGGTGGACGGCATCCTGTATTTCGTCGGCAGCATGAACAAGGTCCGCGCCGTGGATGCGCGCACGGGTGAAATGCTCTGGGAACACGATCCGGAAGTCCACAAACATACCGGTACTGGTCTGCGGGTCGGCTGGGAGCATAACCGGGGCATCGGCATCTGGCAGGATAAAGTTTACCAGGCCACCTGGGACGGACGCTTGATTGCGCTCGATCGTGCTACCGGAAAACAATTATGGAGCGTCCGGACCTTCCCGGCCGACTCACCACTTTACATCACCGGAGCGCCTAAAATCTTCAAAGGCAAGGTGCTGATCGGCAACGGTGGCACGGAGGCGGGCCCGGCCCGTGGTTACGTCACCGCATACGATGCCGAGACCGGCGCCCAGGCCTGGCGTTTTTACATTGTCCCCGGCAACCCGGCGGACGGTTTCGAAAACGAAGCCATGAAGATGGCGGCCGAAACCTGGACCGGTGAATGGTGGACCATGGGTGGTGGCGGCAACGCCTGGCATGGCTTCACCTACGACGTCGAACTGGATCAGCTCTACATCGGTACGGGTAACGGCGCACCCTGGAACCGAAAAATTCGCAGCCCGGGCGGTGGCGATAACCTGTTCCTGTGCTCCGTGGTGGCGCTGGACCCCGATACCGGCGAGTACCTCTGGCATTACCAGACCACGCCCGGGGAAACCTGGGACTTCAATTCCAACATGGACATCGTGCTCGCGGACCTGGACATCCAGGGCAAAGAAGTGAAGGCCCTGATGCATGCCCCCAAGAACGGTTTTTTCTACGTAATCGACCGCACAGACGGCAGGCTTATCTCGGCTGAGCCTTTCAGCAAAACTACCTGGGCCACCCATATCGACCTGGAAACTGGCCGCCCGGTCGAGGTACCCGGCTCGCGCTATGAGAGCGGCAGCGTCCGCCTTTCGCCGACCCCCTATGGCGCACACAGCTGGAGCGCCATGTCCTACAACCCGAATACCGGGCTGGCTTACTATCCCGCCATGCATTTGTCCGTGATCTACTCGGACGAGGGTGTCGACCTGGAAAGCTGGCAGCCTTCGAGCTTTGAAGGCGATACTCTTGGCGTCAGCTGGGTGATGGACGATGACCCGAAAGACCAGCTCAGCACCTTGCAGGCTTATGACCCGGTTGCCGGCAAGATTGCCTGGGAACTCCCCCAGCCCGGACGGGTGAACGGCGGTACCATGACCACTGCGGGTAACCTGGTGTTCCAGGGCCGCGCGGATGGCCAGTTCATGGCCTACGACGCGTCGACCGGCAAGCAACTCTGGAGCTATGACATGGGCCTGGGTATCTCCGCACCGCCGGTCACCTATGCCATTGACGGCAAACAATATGTAACACTGCTGGTGGGTTGGGGCGGTGGCGTCGCCGGCCTGGGAGGCGATATTGCGCGCGATCACGGCTGGGCCTATGGCCGCCATACCCGCCGGCTGGTGACGTTCTCACTGGACGGCAATGTTGAACTACCGCCCGCCCCGGCTGCGGCTGCTGCCGAGCCCATTGCAATGCCGGAATTCAATGTCGACCCGGCACTGGCAGACCAGGGTGGCACGGAATTTGGCCGTTGCCTCGTCTGCCATGGCCCGGGAGCAATAGGTGCAGGCATGGCGCCAGACCTGCGGGCCTCGGAAGTGGTAGGTTCATCTGAAGCATTCGACGCCATCGTGCGCGGCGGCAGCCTCAAGCAGAACGGCATGCCTCAGTTTGCTCATCTGACCGATGAACAACTGCTTGCGCTAAGACACTACATCAGGCAGCAGGCGGAGGCGGACTGATCCGCCCCGCCCCGCTCAGACCCGGATCTTTTTCATATCCGGGT
This sequence comes from Lysobacterales bacterium, assembly GCA_029859645.1. GTDB lineage: Bacteria > Pseudomonadota > Gammaproteobacteria > Xanthomonadales > SZUA-36 > JAHEFT01. The sequence goes on from JAOUCS010000048.1 coordinate 7,173, forward strand.
CATACATTGGCCTGAGCGACACCCTGGCCGGATAGGTCCGGCTGGCGATGTCGACTTCCCACTTGCCCTCCTCCAGGTAAGCCTTGTCGACCGGGTCGCCGGCAACCATGGCCAGCCCGACCGCGCCGCCCAGTGTATGCCCGTAAGAACCCGCACGGATTTCACCCACCGGAACACCATCGCGCAATACGACTTCCCCATGAATCAACTGAGGCTCGGGATCGTCAAGGAAGATCTGCACCAGGCGGTGCTTATACTCCGGGTTGGCCTTACGCTCGATACAGGCCTGCTTGCCGATAAAATCGCCTTCCTTGTCCAGCCGGACCGCGAAACCGAGCCCGACGGAGTAAGGGTCGTCCATGTTATCGATGTCGTGGCCGTAATCCCGGTAGCCTTTTTCCAGCCGCAGGCTGGCAAGCGCCTTGAGGCCGGCATGCTTCAGACCAAATTTTTCTCCGGCCTCGACGATCCGGTCATACACGTGGAGCGCCTGCTCAGAGGGGATGTTCAGCTCATACCCCAATTCTCCGGCATAAGTAATCCGCACGCACATCACGCGGGCCAGCCCGATATCGATTTCCCGCGCCGTGCGGAACGGAAACGCGTCGTTCGACAGGTCGGCGCTGGTGATGGACTGCAACAACTCGCGCGATTTCGGACCCTGGATATTCAATTGCCCATAAGACGCGGTAACGTCAGTGATGAACACGTGTTCGCCGTCGCGGATATTGCGCTTCATCCAGGTTTCGGTGTGCCGGTGGGCAACGTCGGACGTCACCACCATGAAGGTTTCCTCGTCGACCTTGATGACGGTGAGGTCCGCCTCCAGCCTGCCGTCTTCGTTCAGCCACTGGGTGTAGGTGATTTTCCCGCAGTCACCATTTACATCATTGGCCGAGACATAGTTCAGAAACGTGCCCGCATCCCTGCCCTGCACCAGGAACTTGCCCATGAAGGACATGTCCATTGCGATGACGCCTTCACGACAGGCCCGGTGCTCTTCTTCCCACCAGGGGAACCAGTTGGGCCGGCCCCAGGTCAGGCGGTCTGCCACCGGCTCCTGCCCCTCAGGCGCATACCAGCCGGGGCACTCCCAGCCGCTGACGTCCCTGAAGTGAGCGCGCTGCGCTGCCAGGCGTTCATGGAAGGGGGATTTGCGCGCGCCGCGGGCGGTGACCGGCGAGCGGTCAGGGTAGTGGCAGGCATAAACCAGCCCGAGGGATTCCAGCGCCCGCTGGCGGCGGTATTCCGGGTTGCACTGGTACTTGTGGAACCGATCGATGTTGATGCCCGTCACGTCCACGTCAGGGCGACCATCGAGGATCCAGTGTGCGATCACCCGGCCGTAGCCGCCGCCGGTAATGATGCCGACCGAATTCAGGCCGGCGGCGACGAAGTAATTGCGCAGTTCGGGCGCTTCGCCCATCACCGGCGCCAGGTCCGGCGTGAAACTCTCCGGCCCGCAGAAAAATTTACGGATGCCAGTGTCCATGGTAATCGGCACCCGTTCCATGGCTTTTTCGAGAAACGGCATCAGCCGGTCCCAATCGGGTGGCAGCTCTCCGAAAGAGAAGTCCTCGGGAATGCCGCTGACTTTCCATGGCGCACACTCCGGTTCGAACATTCCCACCATCATGCCGCCGGTTTCCTCGCGGAAATAGGCGTGCACCGAGGGGTCTTCCAGCACCGGCAGGTCGTCCGGCATGCCGTCGATGGGTTCGGTGATCAGGTAGTAGTGCTCGGCTGCCTGGTTGGGAATGACCACGCCATTCTGTTCACCCAGTTGTCTGGCCCACATGCCGGCGCAATTGACGACGAATTCCGAGCGGATTTCACCGGTGTCCGTGCGAACACCGGTGACCGTGCCATTTCGTGTCAGCACGCCGCGAACCGGGGTGTTCTGGAATATTTTCACGCCTTTCATCCGTGCGCCTTTGGCCAGCGCCATGGTCACGTCTACCGGATTGATCCGGCCGTCGTGCTCGGCGTAAAAGCCGGCACGAATATTACCAGTCTCGGCGTAGGGGAACAGGTCTTTCACTTGAGAGGGCGAAAGCTCGTGAATCTCGGTTCCATGGAGGCGGTTAAACGCAGTGATCCGACGGTATTCTTCCAGCCGGTCTTCATCGGCCGCCAGTTCAATGAAGCCCACGCCCTTGAAGCCCGTTTGCTGGCCAGTCTCTTCTTCCAGCCTTTTGTACAGCTCCATGGAGTGGCGCCTGATGCCCAGCAGCGTTTCCGAACCAGAGCCGTAGGTGGTCATCAACCCCGCCGCATGCCAGGTGGTGCCTGAGGTCAGCTGGTCGCGCTCCAGCAGCACGACTTCATCGCAGCCCATTTCCGCCAGGTGGTAAGCCACCGAGCAACCGATGATTCCGCCGCCAATCACGACGACCCTTGCGTGTTCCGGGAGTGTTTTGTCAGACATTTCTTGAAATTTCCTGCTGCGGGATGAGGTATTTGATCACAATGAGAATCATAGTTTCATGCTCCATGTCTGATCAATGATATTCTTTCCAACCATGAAACGGATGACTCGCCTACTATCCGGTCTGTTAGTTGCCCTGGCGTTCCTGCCGCATCAAAGCTCGGCCCGGGACAACACTCCGGGATGCGGTAACAATGGCATCAAGAGCGGCACTTACACGCTCGAACACGGCGGGCGCAACCGCACTTACCGGGTTCATATTCCGAAGACTTACGACGGAACCACGTCAACGCCGCTGGTCCTGTTGTTCCACGGCTGGGGCGGCAACGAAGATTCCTTTCTGGATGACGCAACTGTGCGGCGCGAGGCAAACCAGCGCGGGTATGTCCTGGTCGCACCCAGAGGCCTCGGTTCGGGAACACCTGACCACACCTACAATTCCTGGTCGTTCAGTGGCTCCACGACCGGAATCGATGGCGCCGCCAATGCCATTTGCGACTTCAGCAAGACGCCGGACTATTCCTATCGTTCCTGCGCGGGTGTCAAGCAAAACACCTGCTCCTGGACACAATGCCAGGCGGATGACGTGGACTTCAGCATAGCGCTGGTTCAGGAAATCAAATCCAGACTGTGCATCGACGACAAACGGATCTACGCCAGCGGAGGCTCCAATGGAGGCATGTTCACCTGGGAACTGGGGCAAAACCCTGCCAGTGCCGGGACCTTCAGAGCCATCGCTCCCCTTATCGGCCTGCCTCACAGGGGCTACCTCGATGGCCCGGGAAAACAGGGAGACATGCCGGTACTTCTCATCACGGGCATGCTGGACAACGTGGTCCCTCCTGGCGGCTGGGATGACGATTCATCTACGACTACATCCAATGATAACGATCGCTTTTACTACACCGGCGCCACGGCAATCACCAAAAGCTGGGCAAAGGCCCATGACTGCGACACCTCGGTGCATGCAACACCGGTCGAAGTCGGCTACCAGAGTGTCGCTTGCCGCACCTGGTGTACCTCCGATACCGGCATGCCCCGGGTGCTGGATTGCCGTGCGCAGATGGGACATACCTACGATTTGTCCTGGTCATGGAAACTGGTGATGGATTTTTTTGACCGGCGCTGAATCTGTCTCAGCAACCAAATGCTGCGACTTACATCATTTGGCTCCAGGGAAGTTTTGCTAGAATCGAGCTCTGCCCAGCGCTTAAGGCACTCATATGCTGCCCTTTTTGCAACGGCTCAGACAACGCAAGATCGTCCAGTGGGCACTCGCCTATGCGGCAGCGGCGTGGCTGTCGCTGGAGGTCTTCGACCTGGTCGCCGAGCAGTTTTTCTGGCCGGTCTGGATTCGGCAAGGCGCGACTGTTTTCTTCCTTTTCGGTCTGCTGATCACGATCGTGCTCGCCTGGTATCACGGCGAACGCGGGCGCCAGAAAATCGGCATGATCGAATTGATCCTGTTAATTACGCTGCTCAGCCTCGGGGCGCAAAGCGTCTGGCACTTGCGGGGCCAGCACCAGGCCGGTGAAACCTCCGAACTTTCCGATCCCTCACCTTTCAGAAAGGAACCCTTGCCGGCAAACTCCGTGGCCGTATTGCCTTGCCTGAATCTCAGTAAAGATGAAGAGCAGGCTTACTTCGCAGACGGCCTTGCTGCCGAGTTGATTACGCGCCTGTCGGCGGTGAAGGATCTGCGTATTCCCAGCCACACTTCGTCCTTTTCATTCAAGGGGACTCAATTACCGATCCGGGAAATCGCTGTTTCACTCAGGGTCAGGCACGTGCTCGAGTGTGATGTTTCGGGCGATGCAACCCGGGTGAAGGTGGCGGCCAGGCTGATCGATGCCGAAAGCGGATATACCCTTTGGAGCGAGGCCTACAACCGTACACGGGCGAAGCTGTTCGACGTACAGCAGGATGTCGCACAGGCCGTGGTAGGGAGCCTGGAAATTGAGCTCAGGGGCCGGGAACGGCAACTCGTCAATCGCCGCTGGACCGAAAGCGTGGAAGCCTATGATGAGTTCCTGCAGGGCATCAGGCACCAACTGGAATTTCCAACCGAGGAGGATGTCGCCAAGGCAAAGCAACACCTCGAACGCGCCATAGAGCTGGATCCTGGATTCGGACGAGCTTATGCGCGACTGGCCATAAATTGGGTGATCGCCGGTAACTTTCAGTTTGAGTCTGCCGAAATAGCCTATCCGGAGGTCAAGCGCCTGGCCAATAAGTCGATAGAACTGGATGGGGATCTTTACGAAGCATACTGGGCGCTGGGCTGGGCGAAATTTGCAGGCGAATATGCGTGGGCTGCTGCCGAGCAGGACTTCCGTAAAACCATTGAACTGGCGCCAGGCGAGTGGAAGGGCTATCACAGCCTGGGCTATGTCCACGGTGCCCTCGGCCGTTTGGAACAGGGGTTTATGGCAGCCAGGATGGCGATAGACGCGGACCCGCTGGCATTCTATCCCCGGCATGGCCTGGAAGTTTTGTTCACTCGACAGCGGCAGTATGAGAAGTCGTTAAAGGTCGTGCGCGAACAAGCTGAACTGTTTGGCTGGAACCCGATGATGCATGTAAATTACGCCTGGTTGCTGGCACACGATGGCCAGGAACAGGAAGCAAGACAGCACCTGGAAAAAGCCGATTCCAACGGGGCGCAAGACGCAGCTTCCCAGCTAGGTATAGGCATAGTACTGGCAATACTGGGTGACCGTGAACAGGCATTGGCTATCGCCCAGAGATGGGAAGAACGGAACCGAATTTCCAACCAGTCGTTCTGGTTGGGTTCGCTCGCATCCCTATACGCACTCATCGGAGACCAGGAGCAGGCGATGCAACACCTGCTGGCATCCCGTGACCGACAGGAAATGTGGATGGTCTTCCTCGATGATCCGTCGTTTGACTCGCTGCGCAGAGATTCACGCTTCGCGGCCCTGGTTAGTGAACTCGAACTGCCCGAGGACAGGTATCTGACACTCGGGCAGCAGGCTTCTTCAGATTGAAGCAGTTCAGGATTTCGGGCTGAAAACTCGTGTTTTTTCCAGCGCCCCAAAAACATCTGCCAAAAAGCTGAGCAACGCCCGGGGCAAACACTGATCAGCTTTGCAGGCCTTCTATGGCACAATAGTTTCGTGCTGTGCAAACGACCCCATTTTTTCCTGCTGGCTGTATTGCTGTCCGTTTGGCCAGCGACTGCCCTGTCCCAGGAAAAAGCCCAATTGCCCTATTCCATGGTCAGTAGTTACCAGGAGCTGTTCAAATCCCTGCAACACCTCGACCTGATCAGCCCCAGCATCATCATCCTGTCGACCGATCCACAAGTCGCTCCGACGGACATTTTGTTCAAGATCAAGTTGGCGGATGACTGGCAAAACTTCAGTCCGGACGAGAACGGGGTTATCGAATTTCCGGACCAACCGGACTGGCAGAATCTGAACCTGATCAGTAATCAGCCCAAGGGAACTCTGCAGTTGGTCATTGGGTTCAAGGCACGGCAGCTAAGCAGCACAACCACGACTTACCAGCAGCTGATGGGACTGGTTCCGCAATTTAAAGAGGCCATGGCGGCGCTGGCAACCATGCAGGGGCAACCGGCGCCTGAATTAAAAGGCCTCACCATACAGTTACCCGAAGAGCCAGGCGGCACGGTCAGCATTCTTTCAAAAAAGCGCGAAACCACTTTGAAAGCAAGTTCCGCAGGGATGGTCATCATGAAATACAAGCAGGCGCTCTGGGACGAAAATCCGGCAGTGGAGTTCAGCAAGGTCCCGGTCGGGATTATACCCCTGCAGTGATCAGGCGACTCTCCGCTATTTGATATCACAAGGGATCCTGACAGCGCTGGCCGTTTGTACACTGGCAGGCGGAGCATATGCCATTGATCTTTATTCTTACCGACGGGCGAGCGGAAATATCGAAGATGCTGACTGCTTCTGAACATTCCTTACAGATTGATCGTATCGAATGAGTCGGATGACCTGACTTTTCTGATGGCGGCGGCAATGACGATCATCGAGAATCCGGTCAGCACAAGGTCAAGCCCGACCAGCACACCGACAGCCCAGGCGCCCGCCAGCGGCCACTGGGCCCAGAGGAAGTAAACGAACAGCAGTGAAATAAGGCCACTGAGCATCAGCCAGAGCCAGCCCCTCACTTGCCGTAAGCGAATACCCGTGGATATTTTCCACAAGCCATTCACCACGAAGAAGATCATCAGCAGGGCGGTCAGAAACCCCGAGCCGAGTTCAGGGTTAAGCCATACCATCACACCCAGGCCGGCCACTACGAGACCCAGCAATGAAGATATTACTGTGTGGACCGTGCTGCCACCCTTGAATCCCTGCACCAGCTGCACGATGCCCGTCACGATCAGCACCAGTGCCACCAGTCGAACGACCGCACCTCCGACCGCTGCGGGCGAGACCAGCAACAAGGCACCCAGTAATACCAGCACCAGCCCCATTGACATGAGCATCTTTCTGCCCGGCAATCCGTTTCGGTTCATCAGCGGTACCTCGGGTAAAATCCATAGCCAGCAAATTGCTCTATTATAATGCATACTTCAATTTCGTACTCACAAACCCTTTCTATCTGAATGAGATTAAACATATTTATATTTATCTTTGCGGGAATCGGTCTTTTGAGCGTAAGCAACGAAGCGATCGCCTGGGGAGAAGACGGGCACCGAATCGTCGGAACTGTCGCGCTGTCTCAGCTGGATTCGCAAGCTCTGCGCGCTGTCACAGATATCCTGGGGAGCGATTCAGCTGCGGCCGTTAGCGAGGCCTGCAACTGGCCGGACGTGGTGCGCAAGACTCCGGAATGGGAATGGAGCGCACCCCAGCATTACGTGAATATTCCACGCAATGCCGTCCATTTTGAACGGCAAAGGGATTGCGGCGACGGGATGTGCGTGACCGATGCCATCATCAAATACGCAAACGAACTGACCCGGGCCGGTCTGACACCCGGGCGACGCTGGCAGGCTTTTGCCTGGCTGTGTCATCTCGTGGGTGACCTTCACCAGCCTCTGCACACGGGCTATAAGGATGACCTGGGCGCCAACCTGGTGGAAATCGAGTACCGGGGAGATGTACATGATCTCCACCAGTTCTGGGACCGGGTCGTCATCCAGGAACGCCTCGGGCCCGGAGGCACCTGGGACAGACCGTTGAGCGATGCCCGGTGGTATACCGCTCCACCGGCCTGGAATCCTGTCGAAGTCGCAGCCTGGACGGATGAGTCGCATGAACTGGTAAATAGGGCTGCCTACCCCTCCGGCCGAATGGTTGACCAGCAGTTTGCCGACCAGGCATGGGTGATCATTCGCCAGCAATGGCAGAAGGCTGCAAACCGTCTGGCTCAAATCCTCAATGCCACGCTGGGTGCGGGCGAGGTTCAACTGGACTGACGAGACAGCCGCCTAGAGGTCCCGCGCGATTCTGAAGCCGACCCGGGCGTCGCGACGGTCGGGCTTGGCGGACAGACGATAGGCGGCCCGGGCCTGGTCAGGTGAACTGGCCCAAAAGCCACCACGAATGATGCGCAGCTTGCACCCCGGGTTCAGCCATGCAGAACCATCCGCAGGAGCGCGCAAATAGGTGTCATGCCAGCAGTCGCGGACCCACTCACCCACGTTCCCGGCGATATCGTGCAAACCGAACGGGTTGGCGCCGAAAGAACCGACCGGGGCCGGCCCCCAGTAGTTGTCTTCGTAATCTTCGAAATAGGTCGACCATTGCCTCCGGCCGCGCGAAAGATCATGCTCGCCGGTCAGATTTTCAACCAAACTCGACGGAGAATCATCACCCCACCAGTACCGGGTTTTTTGCCCACCACGAAGTGCGTACTCAAACTCGGCTTCGGTGGGCAAACGATAAGCTTTACCGGTGCCACGGGCCAGCCATTGAACATAGGCGGTCGCGTCGTTCCAGGAAACATGAACTACCGGGTCATCATCGCGTGCATCCTGACCTTCGTAGTTCTGTTCCCAGTTCACATCATCGCGGTTGGTCAGCCGGCCGGAGTGATGGTTGTAGATGGTGGAGAAACCCTGCTTTTCCGCATCCGTTTTGTATCCGGTCTTATTGACAAACTGCCGGAATTGCTTGACGGTCACTTCCGTCTTGCCAATGGCGAACCCGCGACGGAATGTCACACGGTGACGGGGTCCTTCATTTTCCACCCTGCCTTCTTCAAAGGCCGAAGACCCCATCTGAAAGCTTCCGGCCAGCACGATGACTGATTCGGGAGTCCAATAGCCCTGGTTGATAAAGTGATCACGGATGATTTGTCCCGGCTTGAAGCCCCCGTATACCTTGGCTTCCTCCAACCTGCGCCGCAACTGGCTAACAATGGTGTCCACTCCGCCCATGGCAATCAATTCAATCAATTGACGCTCTGCCAGGGCGAAATCCCCGGAATCCATCGCGTTGACCGCACGAATCTCCAATTCTTCAATGTAGTCGGCCCGAAACTCAACCATCTCTTCGCGGGCTTGTTCGATGATTTCAGGATTTTCCAGCACCAGGGAGGCATCTTCGAGGGTACGATTGGCGGTTTCAAAATCCAGGTCCCTGGCGATAGCGAGGGCCTGGTCAACCATCGCCTGTTGTACATTCCGCAATCCCTGGAGCGCCTCTTCATTCTGGGGATCAATGTCCAGCACTGAACGGTAATGAGTCCAGGCGCAGTCACTTGGGGGCTGGTCAATGCGGCCTTCCTGCAAGGCTTTGCGAGCAGCAGCCAATTGACGGGCAATAGCCTTTTGCTGCTTGCGCTGTGCCTCTTCGGCGGAATCCTCAGCGGGCGCCGGCTGCTGCAGCGGGACGGTCAGGTCCAGGTCATATTCTTCGGATTGGGAACCCTCACCGAGGCGCTCGAAAGTGCTTTCCGGCAGGGTTGCCTGATTGTTCTGGGCATGCAAAATCCCGCCCGGAAGCGCGCCCGCGACCAGAAGAAGAATGCATAACCAATCCCTTGCCTGTAGCATTTGCAGTTCAGAATCCCGAATATCGAAGCAGATGTCAAAAACGACCATCAAAAAAGCCATTGAATCCGCCGAGCATCCTATCCTGCTGGAAACCGTTACACAACTGAAACAAGCAGAGAGTATTTGGAAAAAAAGCGCCGTGCTGGGCATTGATACCGAGTTTGTCAGAGAGCGTACCTATCGCGCTGATCTCGGCCTGGTCCAGGTATCCGATGGACAGACCGCCTGGCTGTTCGATCCGCTGGCGCTGTCGACCACTGAACCGCTGGCCAGGATGATGGAGAATCCCGGGATCATAAAGCTTCTGCACAGCGGCTCGGAAGACCTGGAAGTTTTACTCAACGCCCTGGGAGTGATCCCTGAACCACTGGTCGACACCCAGATGGCATGCGCGATGCTGGGACAGCCTTTGCAGCTCGGCTACCACCACGCGGTCAAGTGGCTGTTTGATGTTGAAATAGACAAGGACCAGACCCGCTCGAACTGGTGCAAACGGCCGTTGACCGCCAAGCAACTGCGCTACGCCGCGATGGACGTGGTGCTGCTGCCTGAAATGCTGGTCAAGTTGCGCGGCATGCTGGATGCAGCCGGGCGCTGGACCTGGTTGCAGGAAGACGTTGCCAGGGTGCAGCGCAACGCTCGCCAGGCCATCGACCCCGATACCGTCTATCAGCGCTTCCCCGGTATCGGCCGCATGGACCAGGACACGTTGCAGGTTTTGAAATACCTGGCACGTTGGCGCGAAGAGACCGCTATCGAACGCAACCGCGCCAGGGGCTTTGTCATTGCTGACGCCCCTATCCTGCAAATGGCCCGGGAAAAACCGGTAAGCAAAGAACAACTTCAGGCTATCGAGGGCATACACCCGATCGCGCTTTCACGCTATGCAGAAACGCTGCTAAAGCTGATAGAACTGGCAGGCCAGGATCGGACGCCGGTTGAGACCCTTGACCGGCTCGATGATAAGCAGCGCAGCCAGCTCAACCAAATGAGGGCCATCGTAGCCAAGCGCGCTGCAGACCTGGGTGTGGAACCCGCCTTACTGGCCTCGCGCAGGGAACTGGAGCGGCTGATCCGGGCACACGCCAGTGACCAGCCTGTGCCCGAACGCTTTCTCGGTTGGCGCAAACAGGAAGTGACCGATGAACTGGTGAAAATTCTTGATCAGTAAGTTTCGCAGCCCCCTGTGAGACGGGTCAGATTCAAGGTCGTGGTCACTTCCGTTGATGCAACTTCCAGCGTGATATTCATACAGCTGATTGCAGTGAACCTGCCGCTGCCCCATTCGGTCAGCGTGGTCGGATCATCCTGCAAAAACATACCACCGCTGGATTCGTAAATCGTCACTTCGCCCACGCCGTCAACGACCTGGCCCTGCAACACGAACCACCTTAACTCACCCGTTTCGGTGTAGGTATACCAGTAACTCACCACCACGCCCTGCGGATCGAGAACTTCCAGTGAAAAACCCTGACCGTTTGTCTGCGGGTCATACCATGAACCGTTAAACCGCGTGTCCAGCTCTGGATTCAACTGTGACACGATCATCACCAATAAGGCATCGACATTGGGTCCGTTGTAGTCATAATTATCGGCCGTGGTCACCACCACGAGGTCGAGGTCGGGAACGACGAAGATAACCTGGCTACCCCAGCCCGAGGCAAAATAGACCGGCCACATGCGATCCTCAAGATCAGGAATCACTGCCCCCCACCATTGGTAGCCATGGCCCCAGCCGGCTTCGGGAAAGTAGTCGGAATTGCTGCTATTGCTGTACAGCGTCCAGGATGCGTCAATCCAGGATGCGTCTAGAATTCGATGGCCCTGGTAAACACCGCGATCGAGATAAAGCTGACCAATTTTGAGCATGTCTCGTGCGGTCAGCCAAAGTGAAAAACCCAGGCTCGCGTCTTCATCAGGATTGGGCCAGTCTGTGATGCCTTGGCCCATGCCTTCCTCACTGTAGATTTCCCAGTGAACATTGTTGATTCCCAGAGGCTCGAAGAGCTCTTGCTCGGCGAATGTTTCCGGGCCCATGCCACTGGCCACGCGGATCATGCGGCTCATCAGCGTGGATGCTCCACTGCTATAAGTGAACTGCGTTCCTGGAGCTGAATCCATCGGACGTTCAAGCACGTAACGGTACCAGTCATCCGAGTTGATCATCTGTGCAACCGGATTTAGCGGGTTCCGGTAATCGAACCGATCCTCCTCCCACTCGATGCCGTGACGTTGTTGCAGGATCTGTTCCACCGTGATGCCGGACTTGTTCTGCAATCCCGGCTGAGACATATCATATAAACCTGAGAAATACCCTCCAAGATTCTGTTTCAGATCGATTTTTCCCTGACGATGCGCTATGCCTACCAGGGTAGCTCCAATACTCTTGGTGACCGACTGGACCTGGTGCAGATCATTGACGCGGGTACCACGAAAGTACCCCTCGTAGACGATCTCGCCGTGGCGGGAAATAATAACGGATTTCAGCTGGCCGAACTGGCCTTGCTCTATGGCGTCGTCAAGACCTTCGAAAGGTTGTGCGGCAAGACCCTGGGACAGCAGCAGAGCAAAAAAGAAGAGCTTCTTCATTGGAATTTCCGACAATTAAGCCAGAGCATCCCAGCTCCGTGACCTCTGTGCCAGTGGCAGAAGTCACGTTTTCCAAGGGGCCCTAGAACGAGTAGTTGAAGATGATCCCGTAGGTGCTCGGGTTGGACCAGTCGGCCTGGATCGTTGCAATATCGGGACGTGCCGCCGGATTGTAGATTCTTGTCCAATTCAACTGGGCCTCGTCCTCCACAGTCAGGTAATAGAACTGCAGCTCGAAGCGTTGTAACGGCGAAGCCCAGATGAGCCGGAAATCGGTCTTGGTATGCGAACCCTGCCGCGCCCCCGCCAGGTTGATGTCGCTGCCATAATAGTCGCTGGTGTAGCTGGATTGCAGGTAGGGTGTCAGGGTTCCCGCATCCTTGAACTGGAAGGTGTAAGACGTTTGCAGGCCGACCACCCACTCGGGCGTCAAGGCGGGACGCCAGCCCCTGTACTGCAGGGAATATCCATCCGTATGGCCGGCTATGTCGCCCAGACCAGCCAGGCTCGCGGTCGTGTAGTTGTTGAATTCAGCATTCGTGTAAGCGATCTGGGTGGCAATATGCCATTGCTCCATCGGCGTCCACTGAATTTCCGCCTCGATACCCTTCGCATCCATCGACCCTCCGTTGCCAGTGTATTCCGTCGCCTCCGGTGAACCCGGATACGGCAATACCAGGAAGGATTGCGACTGGACGTCCCTGAAATCGTTGTACCAGCCGGCCAGGTTCATCTGGACCTTGCCATCGGCCAGCATGGTTTTCAGCCCCAGTTCCCAGGCAGTGAGTTTCTCAGGCTTCCAGTAGGGATTCACGCCAGTAGCGGTGTTGATGCCCCCTGCCCGGTAGCCGGTCGATGCCGACAGATAGGTCATGGAGTGTTCCGAGAAATCATACTGCAACGCTGCTTTCCACAACACATCGTCCCAGCTGTCTTTCTCGTCGCTCCTCATTTGCTTGCCCTGGTCGTTCCAGCGCAGACCGCCGGTAACGCTCCAGCGCTCGCTGAAATCGTAGCTGATCTGCCCGAATACCGCCTGGGTATCGGTTGAATAAGTACCATCAACGTCCCAGTAGGGTTGTGACGTGGCACCCTGAAAAGACTCGAGCCAGCCCCAGTCCGAGTTGCGATCAGAAAAATACAATCCCACCAGCCAGTTCAGGCGTTGTCCCGGATGCGAGGTCATGCGCAATTCATTAGACCAGCCGGACTGATCGATTTTCCGGCCGGAAAATGCGCTGGTTCGAGGCAGACCCCGGTCACTGTAGTCGTTGTCATAAAACTGCTTGCCGTGGAACGAAGTGAAATTTGCCAGCCAGCGCAGATCGGCGAATCCCATATCCCAGTTCAGGTCCAGCGTGTTGACCCAATTCTCATAGGACGCGTTGGAAATGAAGTTTCTGCTGACAGCCCAGGGGCTGTAATCGATTGCAGGTCCGCCGGGGGCAAACCGGTTGCCGGGCTGCAGTTCTCCATCGACATAAGCCCCGGTTTGCTGATAGCCCCAGATGCCCGAGGTGGTGCCGTTCTCGTCGTGGTACCGGCTCCAGAACAGGATGCTGAAGTCGTCCCTGGGTTGCCAGAGCATGCTGACCCGGATTGACTGTACTTTGCGGTCGTTCAAATCATCCGCATCCGAAGAAATATAGCTGTTATCCACCCAGCCTGAACGGCTTTCAGAAACACCGGCAATCCGGAATGCCAGCGTATCCGTTGCCGGCGCATTGAGTGTCAGCCGCCAGCGGGTTTTGTCGGGCAAACCGTTTTCCAGCTCGGCATAACCGCCAAACCCTTCAAACGAAGGCTTATGGGAAATGACGCTGACCGCCCCGGCATAGGCCTGTTGACCGAAATTTGTGATTTGCGGACCGCGCAGCACATCAATGCGTTCGACGTCCATGTAAGACCACTGGCCCTCGGTACTGGTTGCGGTGTATACGCCGTCCTCGTACATCGCCACCACGTTCGAGGTTTCCGGCCCGATGCTGTTGCTGCGCGCACCCCTCATGCCCAGGCGCACATCATGGCCGGTCTGGCCGTAACGCAGGCCGGGGACCAGGTATTGCAACCGTGAGACATCCTCGACGCCGCCCAGCATCAGGTCCTTCCAGCCGACGTTGCTGACCGATGCCGGGGTGATGGTGTCGTTCTGCCGGCTAACCCGGAGTGCTGTTCCCGTCGGCTTCTCCGCGGAGGTTTCGGCCTCAACCGGTGCCGAATCCGCGAGTTGGGATTCTGGTTCGTGCTCTGCATTTTTTTCCAGCTGCTGCTGTAGCTCGGCTATGGTCTGATTGGCGTTTTCCAGTTTACTTTCCAACTCCTGGAGTTTAGCTTCCAGCTCTTTTTCCCGTTCAGTATCAGCGACTGTGGCCGGGGAAAATGTGAGTGCAAGCAAAACACAACCTACGGTTAACAGATTTCTGTATTTCATGAGATGACTTTCGGGTAGTGGGCGTGGGTGCTTAGCCGGTTTCTTAGAACTTCCTGGTGATGCCAACGCCGTAAAAACCGCCGTATGCAACGGGCGTCACGACGAAATCCTTGTAAGGCCTGGTGAATATCATACTGCATACTATACCGATGGCTGCCCCGCTTACCACATCCACCACATAGTGGTTATCTGATTCTACCCGGCTCCAGGCGACGAAAGTGGACCCAAGGTAGGCGGGAACCGCATATTTCCATCCGTATCGCTTGTGGATGAAAGCGGCGCCCTGGAACGCCACGGAGGAGTGGCCGGAAGGGAAGGATTCATCGTCCTCACCATTTGGCCGGGTTTTGGAAATCGTCTGCTTGAGCGTCCAGGTGACTGCGATGTTTGTGAAAAAAGATTTGTAAAACTGGTTTCTGCCTTCCTTGTCCTCCAGCTTGAATGTGGCGCCGTAAGCAACGGAAGGTATAAGGACCGCCACCACGCTGCCGGCGGTTTCCTCCGGTTCGGCTGCATACAAAGGGCGGGGATGTGATGTCAACACCAGGCACAGGAGCAGGGCGGCTGAAAAAATGACCCGCACCTGTCCCGTGTCAAGCATGTCTCAATTCGGTTTGGAGGATACTCCCATTATAGTTATTCCATCGGAAATTGGACTTCGAGAATAACCTGATCGCCTTGAAGAACCTGGATCATCTGGCCGCGCGGATCAAAATCCAGTGGTTCCCTGCCGGGAACTTCGGGATCACGGAACGTGATTCGGCCGTGTACATCACCGTCGTGCATTCTGAACGCCCCAATGGTTCCCCGGTCAATACCAGCAACTTCCAGTCCGTAGTTCCCCTCTGGTACATCTTCGATCTCTACAGAAAACTCGACACGGCTGGAATTCATTTCCCATTCGGCCTCGCCTTCCGCTCCGGGAAGCACCCCGGTACTTTTCATGTCGACTTCGATCTCGACGTAATCGCCGTCTTCCACGCAATCGGGCATCCTTCCTCCGTGGCCGCCACCCGGGCCGCTTCCAGGACCACTACCGGGACCACCACCGTGATGGGAATCAGAATCGCAATCATAATCGTGATCTCCCCACCCCTGATCGCCGTCACCGTAGCCATGATGGCGGTGGTCATCCTCTTCCATCATGTTATCGAAGGAAGAGAGCACCACGCCTGCATCGTCGTAAACTTCGATCCGTCTTCCGCGAGGATCGAAATTGAACGGCATGTGACCGTCTTCAGCCGGGCTTGCGTATTTGATCTCACCGCGCCCTTCGCTAACCGTGAAGTCCCCGCGGTTTCTCATTCCAACGTGCAGGTGGTAAGCGCCGTCTGGCAAATCCTCCACTTTTACTTCGAACTCCATATGGCCGGGGAAATCTTCATATTTGGCCCGCCCTTCGCCGGTAATTCCTTCCCTGGCGGGCTCCAGGGCCAGGTACTGCTCTCCGAACATGCCGTCAATGTGCATGTCGTCGGAAATACCGCCGGTGCAATGGGTGTTCATGATTTCCAGCAGCCGTTCAATCCGGAATGATCCACTTCCCACTTCATCGTCGGAAGTATCAAAAGTTACCGAACCGCCGTCACAGCTTTCAAAAACGATGACCATCGAGCCGATGCTTTCCACTGAATCGCTGCCAGCATCATTATCCTGCATGAACCCGACATCATCCGATTCAAACAGCTCAAGTTCTATCCGGTTTTCCACCAGGTCCCCTGTTCCAACGAACCAGGCGGTTTTTCTGTCCGCCCCGTAAGTGTACCAATAGGCGACCGATTTCCGGGAGTCATCAAACTGTTCGACTACTTGAATGGCCAGACCCTGGGCTTCCTGGTCGACCTGGTCCCAGATTCCACTGAAATGCCGGGTGACGATCATTCCATCCGGATGGCCGCCATGACCCGATTCATGAGCCAACGCGCCA
>JAOUCS010000243.1 GCA_029859645.1 Lysobacterales bacterium
GCCAGTGATGGTGATGATGCCAGTAACCGCCGGTGTAGAACCCCACACTGAATGGCCCCCATCCCCAGCTCAGACCGAAGTTCCAGCCACTCCATGAGTTATAGCTGACATTGAAGCCCCAGGTGCTGTGCCGGGGATAGTAGTAATAAGGTGAAACCCAGGGTGCGTAATACCAGCCGGACCCGTAAACCAGTGTATTGCGATAGACATAACTACCCATGTAGCCGGGCGTGTAGCCCACGTAGACCACGTCCGGCGTGCTGTCATAAACGTAGACATAGCGGACGTTGTAAACCGGTGAAGTGGGTCGCACATAAATCACTTGCGGCGGCCGGTGATCCGACACCTGCCAGGGACCATTCGGCGAAGAGGACAGGTACCAGACTCCCTCATCGACCAGGTAATAATTGCCATTGGCGAGAATCACCGTGGAGCCCGTGTTAGTGGCGTAGGTCATGTCCGCGCCATCCACTGGCTGGAATGTGGGGTCGCCGTCATAATCGACGTCAACATCCACTTCACCGCGGGCAATCGCAGCCGTTTGCGGGACCTGCGCATCAAGGATTGCCTCCCGGGCTTCATCGGTGCCGGCAACGTAGACCCTGGAGTCAGCCTGCTCGGAATCAGACGGAATATTCGCGAAAGCAATGGGTAGCTCGTCTGCCGGCCGGTAAGACCATGGTCCATCCAATGAACTCGCTTCATACCATCGGCCTGCCAGCACGATGTAGAACTGCTGTGAACTGACGTGCATGAATACATCGTCGTCGGAGTTTTGCAGCACCAGCAGATCATCTACCAGCGGCACAAAAGCAGCCGGCCCATCCGTAACGACCAGCTCCGCCGGCTCTGTGCTGACCACGACTTCGGGGGCATTGGCGGCCGTAATCGGCTCGTCAGTCTGCTGCTCCACCGTTTCATCGTCTTTTACCAGCGCGGTTATCGCGGCAGGCGGCCTGCTTTCAAACCGGTAGGGGCCGGTCGCTTCACGCGCCCTGTACCAGGCACCCTTTGCCGCGTTCAGGTAGTAATACTTGCCATCGGAAATGAGCGGATACGGCGTATTGATCACCGCCTGGTAAGGGCTGTTCTCAATATCGCGCAGCACCGGTTCGCCATCCAGGCTGAGCAGCAGGGCGGGCCGGTCCCTGTAAATGATGCGTGGCGGATCTGTGTTCAGTTTGTCCAGGGCCAGGGATTCTGCTTCTGTCGCCTTCAGCGATGCTTCTATCTCTGCGATCGAAAATTCGAAGCTTCCCGCCGAGGACTCGCGCGCTAACGCCAAAGCCAATGCAAACTCCACGTCTTCGGTTCCGGCAGGAAAACGAGTTTCGGTCACCGCCAGGTTGGTTGCCAGTACCACCTGGCCATTACTGTCGGCCTGCACCGGAGATTCAAACCAGCCGGCGCCGAACACAGGGTCGGCTTCGGCGTTTTCCCGGTACGCCAGGGCCGACCGGAACTTGATCCTCGAACGGTCGAATTCATCGACCTGGGGCGCATAAATGGTAATGAAGCCTTGCTCCAGCGGCAGGGTTCGTGGCCAGTCGGCCGCCTGGGCCGGCAGCGGTAACAAGGCGGGCAAAGCCAACAAAACCAGAAAAATGTTGAGTGTCAATCTCTTCATGATCAACTCCTTTACGCGCACAAATGGCCCGGTTACGGCTACACTATAGGTCCGCGACCATGAACACAGCGTGAATAAAGAAAGCCGATGAACGAGCAAAAAAAGAAGAAGTCGGATGCCAGATACCTCGAGGACTTTGCTCGCCTGAGGCTGTTCAACCTGTTCGACAATCTGTCCCGTGACGAACTCATCCGCATCGGCAAAAACACTGAAATTCTTGATTTCGAAAAAGATGAAGTGGTTTGCATGGAAAACACCAAATCTGAGTCGATGTACTTTATCTATTCAGGCGAGGTCAGCATCTCCCAGAAAGGCGTTGCCTTTGCGCACCTCGAATCGGGTGACTACTTCGGCGAAATGTCCCTGATCACGGGTCGCACCCGCAACGCCACGGTGACCACGCTGGTGCCTTCCGTGCTGTTCGAGGTTTCTGCAGCCGTATTCGACGAAATGTTCGAAACATCGCCCACCGTGATGCACAACCTGTTGCTTACCTATGATGCGAGGCTCCGGCGGCACAACAACGTCGTGGTGGGCCAGTTTCTGAAGTTAAAACACCAATTCGATGCACTGGAGGACAGTCACAACCGCTTGCTGCTCAGTGACAAGATGGCCTCTATCGGT
>JAOUCS010000244.1 GCA_029859645.1 Lysobacterales bacterium
GGCGCCTACGCCACCGGCTATGACCAGTCGATTAATCCCGGTCTGCTGTAGTGCCCGCCGGCATTTAATAATCATGGTGTCGACCACAGCATCCTGGAAGGCACGGGCAATATCGGCACATGTCTGATCATCATCACCGGCATCCCGGCTGGTGGTCAGGGCGAAGGTTTTCAGCCCGCTAAAACTGAAATCCAGACCCGGGCGATCAGTCATGGGACGCGGAAAGCGGAATCGCTCCGGCCGACCCCGTTCGGCCAGTTTGGCCAGCAACGGCCCTCCGGGATACTCAAGACCGAGTAACTTGGCGGTTTTGTCGAAGGCTTCTCCGACAGCATCATCGAGCGTATCACCCAGAATCCGGTAGCGGCCGACACCGTCCACCTGTACCAGCATGGTATGCCCACCGGATACCAGCAGCGCCACAAAAGGAAATTCCGGGGCTGGCGATTCCAGCATGGGGGCCAGCAGGTGGCCTTCCATATGGTGCACGCCCAGTGCCGGCACACCCAGACTCCAGGCCAGGCTGCGGCCGATGCTGGCACCCACCATCAGCGCCCCGATGAGGCCGGGGCCGGCCGTATAGGCGACCGCGTCGATGGCTCCGCGTTCCAGCCCGGCCTGCTCGAACAACCCGGACAACAGCGGCAGGGCCTTGCGCACATGGTCACGTGAGGCGAGCTCCGGCACGACGCCACCATATTCCGCATGCAGCCGGACCTGGCTATGCAGCGCATGCCCCCGCAGACCCTTTTCCGTATCAAACAGCGCCACACCGGTTTCGTCGCAGGATGATTCAATTCCGAGTATCAACATACGCTTATGGTACCGGTAGCGCTCCCGCCCGCCTAGTTCCGTCCCGAAATCAGCGTTTTACCTTTGCCGATACCACTGTTACAATACGCGCCCTTTCGTATTTCCGAGCCATGAGGAAACGGATTTGCCACAAGTAAAAGTACGTGAAAACGAGCCTTTCGAAGTTGCCCTGCGTCGCTTCAAACGCTCCTGTGAAAAGGCAGGCATTCTGTCAGAAGTCCGCCGCCGTGAGTTTTATGAAAAACCCACCCAGGAACGCAAGCGCAAACAGGCTGCCGCGGTAAAACGCCACGCCAAGAAAGTCTCGCGCGAAAACGCCCGTCGCACCCGCCTGTATTAATTCCATCGGTTGTCTCAGCCATGTCCCTGAAGGATAAACTCCAGCAGGATATGAAGGCAGCCATGCGCGCCGGTGAAAAGCGCCAGCTGGCTGTCATTCGCCTGATTAACGCTGCCATTAAACAGCGTGAGGTAGACGAGCGCATTGAGCTGGACGACCAACAGGTGACTGCAGCAATCGACAAGATGGCCAAGCAACGCCGCGAGTCGATTGAGCAATACGAAAAGGCCGGTCGCGATGACCTCGCCGACCAGGAAAAATTCGAGCTTGAATTCCTGAAGAGCTACCTGCCCGAGCAACTGGGCGAAGCGGAAATCGATGCCATGATCGAAGCGGCCGTAACTGCCACCGGGGCAAGTTCGATCAAGGACATGGGTAAAATCATGGGTCAACTGAAGCCCAAACTTGCCGGTCGCGCCGATATGGGCGCTGTCAGCGGCAAGATCAAAGCCCGCCTGTCCTGATATTTCAGCTGCAGCCGGAAATCTGCGCGGCGTCCCTCCAGTAAACTTTGTAATCGCCCGCCCCCCTCTCTTAACATTGCGTCATGGCCGGCCGTATTCCGCAATCCTTTATCGATGAACTCCTCAACCGGGTCGATATTGTTGATCTCATTGATGCGCGCCTGCAGCTGAAAAAAACCGGCCGCGAATACCAGGCCTGCTGCCCCTTCCATAACGAAAAAACACCGTCATTTACGGTCAGTCCCGGCAAGCAGTTCTACCATTGCTTCGGCTGTGGCGCCCACGGCAGCGCCATTAGTTTTCTGATGGAATACGACAACCTGGCATTTCCGGAAGCCATCGAGGAACTGGCCCGCTCAGTTGGCATGGAGGTTCCGCGAGAATCTGGCGGCCAGTCGCCGCAGGCTGAACAGCAGCGGACCGATCACTATGCCCTGCTGGAACGCGTCGATCACTTTTACCGCGGTCAACTGCGCCAGCACGCACAGGCGGACAAGGCAGTGGCCTATCTCAAGGACCGGGGACTCAGTGGCGAAATCGCCCAGACATTTGGCCTGGGGTACGCGCCACCTGGCTGGGACTCACTGCTGAAACAGTTTGGCGACCCCGAATCACAGCGCCTCGCCACTGAA
>JAOUCS010000151.1 GCA_029859645.1 Lysobacterales bacterium
ACGCCGCCGCCCAGAGTGTAGGCCAGCAGCTGTGCTCCCAGGCAGATACCCAGCACGGGAATTTCGCGTTTCAATGCTTCCTCGATACAGCGCGTTTCGACGTTCAGGTGTGGATAGAGATGCCCCTGGTCGGGCATTTGCGGACCACCCAGCACGATCAGCGCATCGTAGCGGCTGATCTCGGGGCGGGCATCGGGTTCGCGGTGGAAATTGACGTATCGAATCCGGTGGCCACGGTTGCGCAGCATCGGGTCCAGGGTGCCCAGCGGCTCGGCCGGCACATGCTGAAAGACCATGACTTTTGCCATCAGGGAATCGTCAAGCCGAAGCCCTGACCTGGCCGCTACCGCGCACTACCCACTTGTAACTGGTCAGCTCGGGCAGGGCCATGGGGCCGCGGGCATGCAGCTTTTGCGTGCTGATACCTATTTCAGCCCCCATACCGAATTGCCCGCCGTCGGTGAAGGCAGTAGATGTATTGGCGTAAACTGCGGCCGCGTCCACGTTGTTCAGAAAGGTTTCGATGACTTCGGACTCTTCGGCGACGATAGCCTCGGAATGTTTTGAGCTATAGCGATGAATGTGGTCCAGCGCTTCCTCCAGCCCGGCCACTGTGCGGATTGACATTCGCAGGGAAAGAAACTCCTGGCCGAAATGGGCCTCTTCAGCCCGGTTCAACGGACCGGCATAGTGCCCTTCCAGCGCTTCGTATGCCTCCTCGTCCGCGAACACCTCGACGCCGTGTTCTTCGCCCATGGCCTGCATCATCACAGGCAGTTCAGGCAACAAAGTCCTATCCAGAACTAAAGTATCAAGCGCGTTACAGACACTAACCCGGCGCGTTTTTGCATTGGTGATAATGGCTTTCGCCATGGCTGGATCTGCACTGCTGTGCACGTAGGTGTGGACGATGCCGGCGCCGGTCTCGATCACGGGGATACGGGCATTGTCGCGGACGAAATCGATCAGGCCCTTTGATCCGCGCGGAATGGCCAGGTCGATGTAGCCGGTGGCCTGCAGTATTTGCGGCAGAATTTCACGTTGTGGTGGCGCCAGCAACACGGCTGCAGTGTCGACGCCATGCGCGGTCAGCACTTCATGCATCAGGCGAACGATCACGGTGTTAGTGTCATGTGCATCACTGCTGCCTTTCAGAACGCAGGCATTCCGGGTTTTCAGGCAGAGTGCAAATACGTCGAAGGTGACATTGGGCCGTGACTCGAAAATGACCGCGATGACCCCCATCGGTACGCGCACCTTGCGCAGTTCCAAGCCATTCTCCAGGCGCCTTTGTTCGAGGACTTCACCCACCGGCGAGGGCAGTCCGGCGACGCAGCGCAGATCGTCGGTGATCGCAGCGAGACGGTCAGCGTTTAATAGCAAGCGGTCGTACTTGGGATCGCTGGCGGGCATGCGGGCCAGGTCCAGGCGATTTGCCGCCAGGATATCGTCGCTGGACTGCAGCGCCCGGTCGGCCAGGTCATGGAGGATCCGGACAATGGCTTGATCAGTGCACCCGGCCAGTTCACGTGCCGCGTCGCGGGTACTCGCAAGCTTGCTTTTCAGTTCCAGTTGTTGCTCATCCATACACGTTTTTCCGTCATTCCACCAGGTAGAGATAGTCGTAATGTATCAGGGCTTTTTGTCCACGCTTACCTTTCAGGCTGTCTGCTTCCACGTGGTTGTAGCGGGCTCGTCCGCAGCCAAGCACGTCACCGTTCGCGTTACGGATCTGGATCACGTCGCCCTGGTTGAACGAGCCTTCAACCGATTCGATGCCTACCGGCAGCAGGCTTGCCAGGTGGCTGCTGTCGCGCAGTGCGTCCTCGGCGCCCGCATTGACGATGACATGTCCGGCCGCGTGGTCATCGGCGCTGGCCAGCCAGCGTTTGGCTGGAGAAGCGTCACCGAGGGCGGGAAAACGGGTGCCGGTCACTTGCTCGCCGGTGATTTTTACCAGGATGTCAGGGTCACTGCCATCGGCGATGACGACTTCCGTACCCAGGCGGGCCGTCTTGCGCGCGATCGCCAGCTTGCTGTGCATGCCGCCACGCCCCAGCACCGACGTGCCCCGCAGCACGACCTCTTCAATCTGATGCCGGTCGTCGTCCCAGGTTGCAATACAGTCAGATTCCGAATGCTCCGGGTCGCCGTCGAAGACGCCCGGCACCGTGCTCAGCAGGCACAACAGGTCAGCCTTGACCATGCCTGCCAACAGGCCGGCCAGTTCGTCGTTATCGGTAAACATCAGTTCCGTGATGGCCACCACGTCGTTCTCATTGACTATCGGCACGATTCCGGCGGTGAGCAGGGCCTCGATACAGCCCCGCATGTTGAGGTAATGCCTGCGGGTCTGAAAATCACTTTTGCTGGCCAGCACTTGCGCGATGGTCAGGCCGTTTTGCTGAAACAGGCTGCGGTACGTTTCCATCAACCGCACCTGCCCGGTGGCCGCCATGACCTGCTTGCGTGCGACCGGGTCGCTGACCTTCTGAAGCTGGCTGCCGGCGATACTGCTGCCCGCGGCAACGGCGCCTGATGAAACCAGCAAAACCTGCCAGCCCTGGGCGCTTAGCTCGCATAATTGGCCGACCAGGCTGCCCAGCACCTCACGGTTGAGTTCACCGCGCGTGTCGCACAATACCTGGCTGCCGATTTTTACAACGATCCTGCGGCCCACGGATACGCTACCTCCCTAAAGCCCCAGGACTTCCGTGCCTTGCTCAAACACGATATCCACCGGAATTTCGGCAGAGGCCAGGCGGTCCAGATCGGCCTGCAGTTGCGCGGGCACGCTACCCATTTCCGCAACGAAGGCGTCGACCGCCTGGTAATCGCCATTGCCCTGCAGGGTCAGCAGCTTGTTGCTCAGGTCCTTCACGGCCTGCTCAAACTCGGGAACGTTGACCCGGTAGGTTCCGGTTTTTTCGTCCCAGCTGAAAGCGCCGGCCTGCTTGAAGAAATTGAAACGGATCATGTTGGCCTTACCGTGGGCGCTGCTTGCGCCGAAGCGGACGGATCGGAAAATACCGGCCATGAAGGTCACGTAGTCGTCCATCAACTCACCTTGAGTGATTTCACCTTTCTCACGCAATTTTTGCACCATGTACAGGCCCAGGATGTCCGCCTTGCCTTCTTCCAGCGCAGAGGCATGGTCTTTCATCGCATGGCGGACCGTGTTACTGCCATCCAGCGTATTTTTGATGCCAAGCCCATGCGCGACTTCATGGAACATGGTGTTGCCGAAAAACGAATCGAAAGTGATGTGCCGGCGCTGGTCTTCGGCAATCAGCATGTCCGAGATGGGCACCAGGATCTGGTTGTACTTGGCCAGCATGGCATTCTTCAATTGCAGCCGGCGGGTGCCCTTGGCCAGTTGCACTTCTTCATCGTTGGGCAGGTTTATGGCAATGGTCTTGGACCCGGCATTGGAGTGACCGGCGTAATAAACCACGTCATAGGCGTTCAGGTCGGCGTCCGACCCGGGCATTTCCTGCTTGTACGGCTCCGGTACCGGCAAGCCGACCTGCAGTTCCGGCAGGTATTGCGCGAACCGCGCCAGGCGTTCGCTCCACTCAAGGTCCTTGATCAGCACGTAGGACTCATAGGCGGCACGGTAACCAAACAGCAGGTCCTCGTAAGTCTCGATGGGGCCGATCACCAGTTCGATCGGATTGTTCTTCATATCCATCCAGGCCATGTCGGATGCCTGGAAATCATCGTTCTGCAGCGCTGCCGCCCGCATCAGCAGGTAATTGGTGAATTCCGGGTCGGTGGCCAGCTCTGCTGCCTGGCGCAACAGCCCGGCTGCCTCGGCCAGCTGTGCTGCATAAGCCTGGCTGAAAGGTTCAAGGTACAATTCGCCACTCTCGTTGCGCTTGACCAGAGTGTAAAGCCCGTCCTTACCCGGCTGCTCCCAGGCCTCGAACTCCTCCTTGCTCATGTCAGCCGGGTAAAATTGCGCCCCGGGTGGCTTGGGTCCGGCGCTTTCGACAAACGGCTGATCAGCCGCCAGCCTGTCCCAGGGACCATAATTGATTTCTGCAAACCGTCTTTGGGCCGGATCATCGATCGCATCCAGCAAGGATTCGCGATCGCCATAAGCCTGCAGCCAGAACAGCTGGTCCATGATCTCCGAAGCCCTGATCAGCAACGGGATCATCTGTTTTTGCCGGTCATCCAGGTGGTCCAGGTTAGCAGTAAGCCGGACCGTGGCGTAAATGTTGTAACGGGCATTCTCAGGTTCAGTCGCCTCTGGCCTTGGAGCAGCGGGCGCCTCGCGCACCGCGATTTCGGGTTCTCCGACGGTTTCAGCGGGAGGTGGTTCGGCCTGTTGACAGGCGGCGAGAACCAGCAGTGCGGCGATCGACAGGATATGTTGCGCTTTCATTGAAATCACTCCGAAAAACGGCATGGAACCAAACCTCAAATGATATCAGACCCGATTGTGCCCGGCCTGTAGAAAACGGCCGAAATTGTCCCCATTTAAGTGCTCATCACCTATAATTGTCCGATTTTATCAAGGTTAAAAGAAATGCCGATTTACGAATATCAATGCGACTCCTGCGGGCACGAGTTGGAAAAGCTTCAACGCATCAGCGACGACCCGCTCAAAGACTGTCCCGATTGCGGTGAAGAAGAGCTTCGCCGGCTGGTTTCCGCGGCTGGATTCCGCCTCAAAGGCGCTGGTTGGTATGAGACCGATTTTAAAAAGGGCGACAAGAAAAACCTGCACGATTCGGGTTCCTCGAAGAGTGCTTCTTCGAGTAACAGCACGCCGTCCACCGATAACAGCAAGTCCGCGGCGAACAAACCTGCGGTCAAGCCGGCAAGCAAACCTACTTCCACGGCTGCAGGTAAATCCTGAGCACCGATGGATAATCACGCCCCAACCGGAGCATAAAAATGCGCACTCATCTTTGTGGCGAAGTGAATGAACAACTGGCAGACCAACCGGTTCAGCTGTGTGGCTGGGTAGACCGCCGCCGTGACCTGGGCGGCCTGATCTTCATCGGCCTGCGGGACCATGCCGGCATCATCCAGGTAGTGGTCGAGCCTGACAGCCCCGCGTTTGGTGACGCCGAGGCGCTGCGAAACGAGTTTTGCGTTTGCATCAGCGGCACGGTCCGGATGCGGCCGGAAAGCCAGTGGAACGAGTCGATGGCGACAGGCAAGGTGGAAGTGCTGGCTGAGAAGGTCGAATTGCTGAATGCTTCGGCGCCGATGCCGCTGTTGATGACCGATGAGGATGGCGAGGAAATTCGCCTGAAGTACCGCTACCTGGATTTGCGGCGACCGCGCATGCAGCACAACCTGCGAACCCGGGCAAAAATGTACCAGGCCATTCGCAACAGCCTGGAGAGCAAGGGTTTCACCGAATTTGAAACGCCGATGCTGACCAAGGCGACGCCTGAAGGTGCGCGCGATTACCTGGTGCCCAGCCGCGTGCATGCCGGCCAGTATTTTGCGCTGCCGCAGTCGCCACAGCTGTTCAAACAGTTGTTGATGATGTCGGGTATGGACCGCTACTACCAGATCGCGCGATGTTTCCGGGACGAAGACCTGAGGGCGGACCGGCAGCCGGAATTTACCCAGCTGGATATCGAGATGGCTTTCGTTGAGGAAGCCGATGTCCAGCAGTTGGCGGAAACGATGATTCGGGAAGTATTCAGGGAAACGCTGGATGTCGAGTTGCCCCAGCCTTTTCCGCGCATGAGCTGGCACCAGGCCATGGACCGTTATGGCTCCGACAAACCGGACCTGCGGATTCCGATGGAACTGGTTACCGTCGACGAGCATGTCGCACAGCTTGATTTCAGGGTGTTCTCCGGCCCGGCAAATGACGAGGGTTCCCGCGTGGCAGCCTTGCGGGTACCCGGTGGCGCCGAGCTGTCCCGCAAACAGATCGACGAGTACACCGAGTACGCCGGTCGCTACGGGGCGCGTGGACTGGCCTGGATCAAGGTCAACGATGCCCCAGCAGGGCTGCAAGGCCTGCAGTCGCCGATCGCCAAGTTCCTGGACGAGAAAGCCTGGCAGGGCATTGCTGGCGCAACTGGCGCAGAAACCGGCGATATCCTGTTATTCGGTGCCGGGGAATGGCTCACGGTCAGCACTTTCATGGGCGCGCTGCTGGTCAAAACCGGGCAGGACCGTGGCCTGGTACAGGATGGCTGGCAACCCCTCTGGGTCAATGAATTCCCGATGTTCGAATGGGATGAAGAAGCGCAGAGACACATTGCGATGCATCACCCGTTTACTGCACCAGCCCGGGCAGAGCCCGAGGCATTGCTTGCCAATGCATCCGCAGCACTGTCCAAGGGTTATGACATGGTGCTGAACGGGGCTGAAATCGGTGGCGGGTCGATCCGTATCCACAACCCGGCAATGCAGCAGGCGGTGTTCAAGCTGCTTGGCATTGGCGAACAGGAAGCGCAGCAAAAATTTGGTTTCCTGCTGGATGCGTTGAGGTACGGTTGTCCGCCGCACGGCGGTATCGCTTTCGGCCTGGACCGGATTGCCGCGCTGATGTCGGGAGAGGACTCCATCCGCGACGTGATCGCGTTCCCCAAGACGACCACGGCCCAGTGCCTGCTGACCTCGGCGCCATCGCCGGTGTCGGATGAGCAGGTCGCTGAGTTGCATATTCGAAACGTCAGCAAGGGCAGTTGAAGCCTGACGAACGCACGGGTGTCATAGCGGCGTTGGCGGCCTACATTTTTTGGGGCCTGGCGCCGATCTATTTCAAACTGATCCAGACGGTAGCGGCCTCGGAAGTCATTGCCCACCGCATTCTCTGGTCGATTCCCATGCTGGCCATATTCCTGTTGCTGCGGGACGGGGCCGGCTTCTGGAACCGCCTGCGCCTGCCGCCCCGAACGGTCATGATTCTGCTGGTTTCGGGGGTCCTGGTGATGTCCAACTGGCTGGTGTTCGTGTGGGCTGTCGTCAACGGGCAGGTTCTGGCTACCAGCCTGGGCTATTTTATCGGGCCGCTGGTCAATTTCCTGCTGGGCTTCCTGTTCCTGAAGGAGCGCTTGACCTCCATCCAGACACTGGGCGTGCTGATCGCGGCTTCCGGTACGGTTTACCTGGGCTGGTTCCTGGGGACGCCGCCATGGATATCGCTGACACTGGCGTTTTCCTTCGGCTTCTACGGACTGATCCGAAAGAAACTGGATGTCGGACCAATGATCGGCCTGTTGTGGGAAACTTCGCTGATCGCCCCGTTGGCTATCGCGTTCATGGTGTGGTCCGCGAAAAACGGCACGCTTTCTTTTGGTGCCGGCAGCCTGCAGACAGATTTCCTGTTGGGCCTTGCAGGGCTGGTCACGATTCTTCCGCTGGTCTGGTTCAACGTCGCCGCGAAGTCGCTGCGCCTGAGCACACTGGGTTTTTTCCAGTACATCGCACCGTCAATGACGTTCCTGTTATCCGTGTTCCTTTACGATGAACCGTTTACGCAGGGCCACGCGGTTGCTTTCGGCTGCATCTGGCTGGCGCTGGCGATGGTATCGGCCGAATCAGTCGCGCGCGCCCGGCGGTTCACGATAG
>JAOUCS010000245.1 GCA_029859645.1 Lysobacterales bacterium
GCGCCGGGGCCAGCACGAATCGCTGGCAGTCGTTCTCAACTTCACCCCGGTAGCGCGTGACGGCTATCGTATTCCCGTTGCTGCACCCGGTGTGTACCAGGAAATCTTCAACTCCGATGCACTGACCTATGGAGGTTCAGGTGTCGAAAACCGGGGCGATCTTCATACTGAGCATGTCGGGTTTAACGGCAGGGAGCACAGTCTGCGATTTACCCTGCCTCCGTTAGCCGGCGTTGTTCTGAGGTTTCAGTCCTGATTAAGCAAAGCCGGTGTCGAGTGCCAGATCTCCCGGTCGTATGAACGAATGGTCCTGTCAGATGAAAAGAACCCGACGTTGGCAGTGTTCATGACGGCGGACCGGAACCAGCGCTTGCTGTCCCGATAAGCGGCGCCCACGTCACGCTGCCGGGCCAGGTAATCATCGAAATCAGCCGCGATCATGAAATAATCGTTGTGATACAGGTTATCCAGCAACGATTTGTAGCGGTTCTTGTCGTCCGGTGAGAATACGCCATTGCTGATATCGATCAGTGCGGCTTCCAGCCGCGGGCTTTCCTCGATAATGTGCATCGGCTGGTAACCTTCGGCCCGGCGCTGGGCCACTTGCTCAGCGGTCAGTCCAAAGATGAAAATATTGTCTTCGCCCACATGCTGCATGATCTCTACATTGGCGCCGTCGAGCGTGCCGATGGTCAGTGCGCCGTTCAGCGCAAGCTTCATGTTACCGGTGCCGGAGGCTTCCATCCCCGCGGTGGAAATCTGTTCTGAAAGGTCGGCGCCGGGAATGATGATTTCTGCCCGCGTGACGTTGTAATCGGGGACATAAATCACTTTCAGACGGTCACCAACGACCGGGTCATTGTTGACCTTCTGAGCAATATCATTGATCAGCTTGATGATCAGTTTGGCCGTGTGGTAACTGGGGGCGGCTTTGCCACTGAAAATCTTCACCAGCGGCAGCCAGTCGGCATCCGGATTAGCCAGGATGGCCTGGTAGCGGGCAACGATCTGCAAGGCGTTCAACAACTGTCGCTTGTACTCATGGATCCGCTTGATCTGAACATCGAACATCGCGTCAGTATTGACAGTCATGCCTGTTGATTGCTTGATCTTCCCTGCCAACCGTTCCTTGTTGCTTTTCTTCGCTGCAGCGAATGCATCCAGGAATGAACTGTCATCAGCGAATGCATTAAGCAGGGTAAGCTGCTCAAGGTCACCGACCCAGTCTTCGCCAATGGCGGCAGTTATCAGGCCGGTTAATTCAGGATTGCAGTTATACAGCCAGCGGCGCGGCGTGATGCCGTTGGTCATATTGACAATGCGCTCAGGGTAGACCCGGTTGAGATCATGAAAAATGGTTTGTGACATCAGGTCCGTATGCAAAGCCGAAACCCCGTTCACCTTGTGGCTGCCAATGAACGCCAGGTTGCCCATGCGGACCGATCCGCCGTTGCCGTCATGGTAGTCGATGGCACACACGGCTTCCGGTTTTACGCCGGTTTCGCCGGTATTGATCTCCTGGATGCAGAACTTATCGATCCGTTCGATAATCTGCAAATGCCGCGGCAGCACCGAGCGGAACATATCCAGTGGCCAGCGCTCGAGCGCTTCGGGCAGCAGCGTGTGATTGGTATAGGAAATGCAGCCGCGGGTGATTTTAAACGCTTCTTTCATGGCGATGCCATGCCCGTCAACCAGCAGGCGCATCAGTTCCGGTACCGCGATCGCCGGGTGTGTGTCGTTCAGCTGGATAGCGGCGTGGTCCGGCAATGCCCTGAGATTGTCATGCGTGCTCAGGAATCTGCGCAACAGGTCCTGCAGCGATGCGGAGGTGAAGAAATATTCCTGCTTCAGCCGCAGTTCTCTTCCCTGTGGCGTAGAATCATCCGGATACAAAACCCTGGACAGCGTCTCGGCCAGGACCTCGTGCTGTGCGGCTTCGATATAGTTGCCTTCATTGAATTCCGAGAGATCGAATATCTGGGCAGGTTTGGCTGACCACAGGCGCAAGGTATTGACATGCTTAGCCTGCCAGCCGGCAATGGCCATGTCATTACCGGTGGCCACAATCTGTTCTTTGGGGATCCAGCATTGGCCATCCGGCGAGTCGGCTCTCGCTCTGCCACCAAACGGAATCAGGTAACGAGCCTCGGAACGGTTCAGTTCCCAGGGGTTACCTCCCTGGATCAGCCATTCCTCCGCCTCTTCGATTTGCCAGCCTTCGGCAATGTGCTGGCGGAACAGCC
>JAOUCS010000049.1 GCA_029859645.1 Lysobacterales bacterium
GGCTTATAACCTGGGCAATGTTTTTGGCCGGAACGACGAGATCGTCAAACAGTCACGCTGGTCCTTCTCCGCCATCGAACCCATATTTGATGAAGTGCGCCGCCGCTTTTCGATGACGACCGGCAAATATTCTCTCTACGGGCATTCAGCCGGCGCACAGTTTGTACACCGCTTTATCTTTCACGTCCCCGAAGCACGGGTTTCACGGATTGTCAGCGCCAACGCAGGCTGGTACATGATGCCGGATTTCGAGGTGGATTTTCCCTATGGCCTGAGACGCTCGGCGGTGACACAGCAAAACCTGGCGGCTGCGTTGCAATTGCCTGTGACCATTCTGCTGGGTGAAGAAGACAATGACCCGGATCATTCCAATCTGCGCCGCACACCGGAAGCGATGGCCCAGGGAGATCACCGGGTGGAGCGGGGATTTTCTTTTTACGCAACGGCGGAAGCCTACGCCGAGAGAAAAAATATTCCCTTCAACTGGCAACTCGTCACCATTCCGGAAGCAGATCATGACAACATCCTGATGGCGCCTGCAGCCATCCCTTACCTGTTGAACCAGTGAAGGGCCCGAAGCAGGACTTGCAGGGAAAAAATGACAGGTTGATACTTGCTCTATGAACTCATTGATCAACCACTTTCACGAACCCCGCGGCTTGATTTATCACGGTGCAGCGTTGCTTTACGGGATCGGCGGTTACGGGCTTGGCCTGTACGGCCTGTTCAGCACCAGCCTCTGGATAAACCTGGGCGCCACACTGTTGCTGGGCCATGCCATGACCATCTGCGCCTACATGATCCACGAATGCGGGCACAACACGGTGTTTCGCAGCAATGATGCAAACGCGAAACTGGGCCGGTTCCTCAACTGGATTTGCGGAACCTGTTACGGCACCTTCGAGGACATCCGCTACAAACATTTCCGTCACCACATGGATAATGACGATTCGGTCTGGTTCCTGTGTGACGAATTCCTCGATCGGCATCCCCGGCTGGTGGAGTGGATACGGTTTTTCGAGTGGTTTTACATACCGGCTCACGACATGGTCATGCATTTCATCACCGTGTTTACCGCCTTCATCATCCCTCAGCGCAAGGATCAGAAACTGCGTAACAGCGTGATCATCCTGATCCGCGGAGGCATCTTTTTTACCGTGCTGTTCTACGATCCCAAAGCCGCCCTGCTGTACCTGCTTGCGTACATGATCATGATGCATATATTACGGTTCAAGGACGGCGTCCAGCATGATTATGACGGCAACCCGACCCTGTTCGAAGAGCATCCGGAATCGCGTTACGGCGGCCGCGCTACTGAGCAGGCGCATACGTTCAGCAATCCCGAATGCCTGAAGTACGACTGGCCTAATTATTTCACGCTGTGTTTCGGTTTCCACAATGCGCATCACCAGAGACCTACCGTTGCCTGGTACAACCTGCCTGCTTATCATCGCAAGCAATTTGGCACTGACCCTGCAAAAGTGATCCCTTTCAGCGTGCAGTTGCAGATGTATCACAAGTACCGGGTGCAACGGGTAACCCATTCCGGCGGTGAACTGGATGATCTGCCGACTCCGTGGGAGCAGGAATACCTGGAAAGGGCAAGGGCCGGCCGGATTTATGGCGGTAACGCAGTCTCCTTCCTGAATTCGTTCTGAAAGACGGCCGGGCTTTGGGCACTTTCAGGCAAGCGGTTGAGGGGAAAGCCTTTGCGATTGCAGCTGAACTGACCGTGCAGAAGGAATCCACTGCTGACGACGTCCTGCGGCAGGCAGAAGATCTCGCCGGCCTGGCTGACGGCATCCAGGTGACGGACAATCCTTATGCCTGGGTGCAAATGTCTGCCCTGGCCGCGTCGGCTTTGCTGATTGGAGAGGGCTTCGACCCCGTCCCCATCATGACCTGTCGTGACCGTAACCGCGTGGCTTTGAAGAGTGACCTGATGGGGTTGCAAGCGATGGGTGTTGAAAACGTCATGCTGATGCGGGGCCACCGTGTGCCGAAGGATCACTCGGTACCGGCCAGCACCGTGTTCGATCTGACCGGCCAGGAGTTGATCGCATTGGCCGCTTCCGTCGACGATGGGTTCTTTATTGGCACAGGCGCCAAGCTGTTTCGCCCGGGGCCCCGCTGGCAGGCTGAATCACTGGTGCGGCGGCACACGGCAGGCGCGCGCTTCCTGCAAACCCAGTTGTGTTTCAACATGGAAATTCTCGAACGCTACATGAAGCGTTTCGTTGCGGCTGGCCTGGACCGGGACTATTCGATCCTGATTTCACTTTCACCCCTGCCTTCGGCGAGCACGGCAAGCTGGATCAGGGAACACCTGAGTGATTCCAGGATTCCCAGAGACATCATCGCAAGATTGGAAAATGCCCCTGACCC
The DNA here is from genome assembly GCA_029859645.1 of Lysobacterales bacterium. GTDB lineage: Bacteria > Pseudomonadota > Gammaproteobacteria > Xanthomonadales > SZUA-36 > JAHEFT01. The sequence goes on from JAOUCS010000049.1 coordinate 2,386, forward strand.
GGAAGCCGAGGGAATCACGATTTGCGCCGAGTTGATGCAGCAGATTTCCGAAGTGCCGGGAGTTTCCGGGGTCAACCTGATGACGACAGGTGACCCGGCGGCGCTGCGGGCTACCATCCAGGCATCGGGCCTGAGGGATTGATATGACACAGAAACTGGAAGTTTACCAATCATTATGGGCGATGGAATTACGCCGGCCCGGCGTTCCGGAAAGGCCGATGGAAGAGAACTTCCGGATGGCTGCAGAAGCAGGTTATCACGGCTTGTGTATCGATCCCGCGGTGCACGAGATTCCGGATTTCCAGGAGTTACAGCCCTTGTATCGTGAGTACGGCCTGAAATGCATGGTGAACGCCTTTCCGGCCAAGGTGGAGGAATTGCCGCCATTGCTCGACCTGGCTAATAGCCTCGACGCCAGCCTGGTCAATGTCATTGGCCAGGTCATGCCACTGACGGTGGATGAAGGTATCCCGGTGATCCGGCAGTGGATGGCGGATGCGGCAAGCGCCGGTCTGCCATTATTGTTCGAAACTCACCGCGACTGCACGCTGAACGATCTTTATTACGCTTTGCAACTGATCGAAGCGGTACCAGAAATGCGCCTCTGCGCCGACCTTTCCCACTACGTGATTGACCGGGAGATGCGCCTGCCGCTGAGCGAGACGGACCGGCAATACATGCGCCGGATACTCGAACGTTCGGACTGTTTCCAGGGGCGCATCGCCAACCGGGAACAGGTCCAGGTGCAGATTGATTTTCCCCAGCACCAGGCTTGGGTGCAGCAGTTCCGGGACTGGTGGGCGGAAGGCATCGGCCTGTGGCGCCGGCGCAATGCTGATGATGCTACGCTGATCTTTCTGTGTGAACTGGGACCCCCGCCTTATGCGATCACAGACGCCAACCAGGCCGAGTTGTCGGATCGCTGGCAGGAAGCGCTCAAGATCAGGTCGTGGGTCGAGGAGACCTGGTCTGCGCTTGCCTGATCTGGGAGCCCAACCAGGCGAAGCCCACTGCGCCCATCAGAAAATTGGACACCGTGGTGGCCGCGAACAAGCCGGGCAGATCATAAAAATGCTTGCCGATCAGCGCCAGCGGCAAAAATACAACGATCACGCGACAGCTGGAAATGACCACGCCTGGAATCGGCCTGCCCATGCCATTGAAAGAGGCGTTGACCGACATTACCAGGCCGTAGGCGCCGTAGGACAGGGCCGCGATCCACAGGTACTGGATGGCCACCGTCTGGATGGTTTCTGACTGGCTGAACAATCCGGTCAGCGGCCGGGCGATGAGAATCAGCAGAATACCCAGCGCCAGCCCGAACCCCAGGCAGAACCGGCTGATTACCCTGCGGGCCTCTTTCAGGCGGCCAAACTGGTCGGAACCGAAATTCTGGCCGAAAAACGGGCTGGACACGGCAGAAAGGGCGTAAAAAGGGATCAGGAAGATCGGCTCGATGCGCATCGCGATGCCAAATCCGGCGACGGCATCGACACCGTATGCAGCAACCATTGCAACCACGATCCCGCTCGAAACCGGAATGATGGCGTTGGTCATCATCGCCGGGATGCCTATGTGCAGCATATGACGCCATGATTGCAGAATGGTCTGCAGTGGAGCGATTGGGTTGGCGTACACCCTGAGCCGGAAATGCAGGTAGCCCAGCGTGAACAGAAGCATGGTCCCGGTCGCTATCAGGGTGGCGAGTGCCGCGCCCTGGACTTCCATCCTCGGAAAACCGAACAGGCCGAAAATCAGGATCGGGTCGAGCAGCAGGTTGAGAATGGCAGCAGCCGTGATGACCTTGCTTTCCAGCAGGGTATTGCCGCGTGCACGGATCGAAGCCAGTGACGTCCACAAGGCAATATCCAGCGGTGCAACCCAGTACCAGATACTCATGTAGTCATCGATGACAGGCATCAGTTCAGGTGTGGCCCCCAGCAGGGTGAACACCGGGCCGATTGTTGCCTGCCCCAGCAGGCAGAGGGACAGGGCTACGAGGACTCCAAGGGTCACGGTGTCCATGGTCAGGCGCCGGGCTGCGGCCTGATCGCCGCGCCCTATGGCCCGGGATACGCAGGAAGCCGCGCCCGCTTCAAAGCCGATTCCGATGCCATAGATCAACCAGATGACTGGCATGGTGAAGCTGACCGCTGCGAGCGGGGTATCGCCCAGCCTCGAAATGAAAAAAAGGTCGGCAGCCTCGAAAGAAAAAATGGCCACCAGGCCCAGCGCAAATGGAATGCCCTGCCGTCGCAGGTGTGCGGCAACCGGGCCTGTGGTCAGATCCTGTTTTTCAGAAATACGGATTCCCCTTCATGCCGCGTACTTGCCATGGGCGTCATCAAGTCTTTTGCGCAGGGTGCGGGCAGCAGGATGACGGTCAAAAAAGGAAGAAACTTTCTTAGGGATGTTGAGATCATTTTCTTCCTCTGGGTGTCCAATTAATTATAGACAGGAACAAAAAGCTTGATAAATCATTTTATCTCTACCATATTTCAGGTAGAGAGTTGTTTGAATTCCTGGTTTAAGGGATTAGATGAACCGATTGACCAAATTGACCAGCGCAGCATTCGGCATGGCGCTACTGGCGGGCCTGGCGTACTACCAGGGCAACCCGGCATTGACCACGGCCGAAGAGGGTTCGCTGGTGGGAACCGCGGTGAATGGGCTCCCGGACACAGAAACAAAGGCGGGGTCCCTTGCCGTTGATGGCGCGGCCAAGCCTGATTGCGACCCCTCTAAAACTCCCGACGACCCCGATTTCGAAGACTGCGACAAAATCTCGCAGAAATAAACCGTTAATCGGGTACTGCGCTGACGAAGCAGTTCAGGGTCAGGCGGCCCTTGGCCGGGTCCGGGGAGAGTAAAGAAGGATCTTCAATATACGCGTTGTGTGGCAGGTCTCCTGAGTAGAACACCAGGCGGTTGTACTTTGCCGGGACCATGTCCAGCAACTCCGCTGCTTCGTTCGTTTCTGTCATGTAGCAGGGTGGCTCCCGGAACATCTCGAATTTCTCTTTGAGTTCATCCAGCCCGGCATCGGGATCACTGCGCTGCCGGGCGGTCATTTCCTGCCAGAATTCCTCGTCTTTCCACCGGTAGAATGCGGTACCGCCCATTTCAGGCTGGTGGAACAGGTACAACAGGGCCGCAAAATTGACCCGGCCGGGCTCCAGTCGTGGATCGGTATGGCAGAGCCGTTGAATCCAGGTGAAATTTTCCGGTTGCAGCGTGGCCAGTGAAAACTGCGTGTGAAAATTGATGCCGCCCCGGCAGAATGGAAAAATGCGGCTCATCTCTCGCCGGATGAACCGGTTCATTTCTGCCAGCAGATCGTTGTCCAGCGGCAACACAATTCCAGGATAAGAACGCTCAAGTTCGATGAAATCTCCGGCGTGTGCGCAAGCGAAATCCACCACTTCTCCTGGATTCAGGAGAAAATCGTCGATCACCACGCAGATCTGCCCATCGGTGACCTGCGAGGCCTGTATATCCAGTTCTGGATTAATCCGCAGTTGCATCGTTATTCGAACTCGATCCAGGTGGTTTTCAGCTCGGTGTAATCGTGAAAGGCATGGATCGATTTGTCCCGGCCGTTGCCGCTTTGCTTGAAGCCGCCGAAAGGAACGGTGATGTCACCGCCGAAATAGTTGTTGATTCCCATCGTGCCGACCCGCACGGCTTCTGCCACTTTGTGGGCCGTATTGATGTTATTGCTCCAGACGGCGCCCGCCAGTCCAAAGATCGAGTCATTGGCGATCGTCACGGCCTCCTCGGCAGTCCTGAATGGAATAACAGAAAGCACTGGCCCGAAAATTTCTTCCTGGGCGATCCGCATCGCATTGTTCACACCACTGAAAATACTGGGTTGGTGGTAGTAACCGCCGGTTTCTTCCAGCATGCGCTGGCCACCGAATACCAGGTTCGCACCCTCCCCACGGCCGATGTCGACATATTCAGCCACAGTGTTGAATTGCCCGGCATCGATCATTGGGCCCATGGCCGTTGCCGGGTCGAGCGGATTCCCCGGCATCCAGTTCCGGGCGTTTTCAGTCACCATCTCCAGGAATGTATCCTGAATTTTTGCCTCGACGATCAGGCGCGTACCCGCGGTGCAGGTCTGGCCGCCGTTATAGAAAACAGCGACTGCTGCCATCGCAGCCGCTTTTTCCAGGTTGGCGTCGGCGAAAACGATATTCGGGCTTTTGCCACCCAGTTCCAGGAAGGTGCGTTTCAGGTTGGATTGACCGGAATACTCCATCAACTGTTTTCCCACCGGAGTGGAACCGGTGAAAGTCAGCCCATCGATGTCCATATGTGTGGCCAGGTGTTTACCCAGGCTGCCACCCGGACCGGGCAGGACCTGCAGTACGCCGTCAGGCAGGCCGGCCTCGGAGGCCAGGCCCGCGATGAAAAGCGCGGATAGCGGTGTATTGGATGCCGGTTTTAAAATCACCGAATTTCCGGTCGCCAGTGATGGCGCCAGCTTCCAGGCCGTCGTGGACAAGGGAAAGTTCCACGGCACGATAGCCGCGACCACACCCAGTGGCAGGCGCTGAACCAGCGCCAGCGTGTCGGCCGGTGTGGGTGGAATCTCGTCATAAACCTTGTCGATTGCCTCGCCACTCCAGCGAATGGTGCGCACGGTGGCAGGTACATCGACGTTGGTCGTGTCCGAGATGGGTTTTCCTACATCGAGGGTTTCCAGCAGGGCGATGGTGTCTGCATGCTTTTCGATCAATTCCGCCCAGCGGACCAGCACCATTTTGCGGTCCATCGGCGCCATCCGGGACCAGCTGCCCTTTTCAAATACAGTTCGTGCATCCCGCACGGCCAGGTCGGCGTCTTCAATCCCGCAAAGTGCTACATGGGTCAAGGATGCGCCATTGGCCGGGTTTTGAGTGGCGCGGGTCTGTCCCGACAGAGCATCCACGTAACGCCCGTTGATAAAAGCGCGACCTTCAAATTGGAGATTTCCGGCTAGCGCCTGCCAGTCGGTTACGGTTCTGTCGAGCATCAAGCACCTCTTGCTTTGCGTCATTAAAGGGGTATGATCCGGAACGCCAAGTATGGCCAGTCACACAATGTTTTACCAATTTTAAAATGTCCGCCAATCCGATAAAAGCTGTTTACGATAATGCCAATCAAACCCTGCAGGCGGGGGACCCTGATGAAGCTGAACTGATCTGTCGCCGCGCGTTACCCCACGTGGGCAGGGACCCCAATATCATCTGCCTGATGGGGGAAATCTGCCTGCGACAGAGACGGCTGCAGGAAGCGAAAAGCCTTTACGGTGAAGTACTGGGCAAATATGAGGGGTTTCCCCGGGCGCTGGAAGGTCTCGGACTGGCGCTGCTGGCTGACAAGGAAGCCGCCGAGGCAAGTAAGTACCTTGCCAGGGCAGCTGCAGCTGCGCCGCAACGCTCTAAAACCCGGATGGCGCTGGCCCGTGCGCTGGCCGAATCCGGGCATTATGCGGAGTCGGAAAAAACCATCAAGGAAGCGCTTGAGCTGGATCCCAGGCAATCTGAGTTAAATCAGGCGGAACTCGCACTTGCCGGCGGTGACATGGAAGAGGCTGAAAAGATCCTGAGGAAAATTCTCAGCCAGGATCCCAACGATATCAAGGCTCTGCGCCTGCTAAGCAGCATCGCGGTCGAAGCCAGCCGTTTCAGGCCCGCCCGGAAAATGTTGGAACACGCAGTGGAAGTGCAGCCGGGATTCATTGCTGGTTGGAACGATCTGGCAAACCTGTTGATGAAACAGGACCGCTATGACGAGGCGCTGGAAGCGGTGCAGCGCGCCATAGACATCGACCCGAAGATGGTTCACAGCTGGGTGGTGAAAGGCAATATCCTGACCCGCGCCCAGCGTAACGAGGATTCACTGGAGGCTTACGGCAAGGCGCTTGAACTCAGCCCGCGCAGCGCCGGGGCCCTGTCTGGCATGGGCCACGTACTGAAGACCATCGGCCGGCAGCAGGAATCAATTGATGCCTACCGCAAGTGCATCAGGAACCATCCGGCCTATGGTGAGGCGTACTGGAGCCTGGCCAACCTGAAGACTTTCGAATTCGATGAACATGAAGTGAAGGTCATGCAGCAGATGATCGAGGATAAGGGTCTGGCCGATGAGCCCAGGGTCAACTTTTGCCTGGCGTTGGGCAAGCATTTTGAAAATGAAAAACACTATGACCGGGCCTTTGAGCACTACCGTCGCGGCAATGATCTGAGAAGGGAAAACGAAATTTACGACCCGGTGCAGACCCAGGTGGTCCATGACAGGATCATCGAGGTGTTCAACCAGGAGTTCCTTGATGAAAGAGAAGGGTGGGGCGATCCGGACCCTGCCCCGATTTTTGTCGTGGGACTGCCTCGTTCCGGCTCCACCCTGATCGAACAGATACTGGCCAGTCACAGCAGGGTCGAGGGCACGATGGAACTGCCGGACCTGTCGCGTGTGATCGCAGAATTGACCCGGCAGAGCCCGGGCAGGGTCGAGTATCCGGAGGCCATGGAAAACGTCGATGAGGATGCCGCCAGGGCGATGGGTGAAGCGTATTTGCAGACGACCATGCGCTATCGCACTGGCAAAGCGTATTTTATCGACAAGATGCCGAATAATTTTTCCAGTGTCGGGCTGTTACAGGTCATTCTGCCCAATGCGAAAATTATTGATGCCCGCAGACACCCGCTGGACAGTTGCCTGGGCAGCTACAAACAGCTGTTCTTCAAGGGCCAGTCTTTCACTTACGACCAATTCGAACTCGGCCACTACTATTTGCAGTATCGCCGGATCATGGAGCACTGGCGCGAGGTGCTGCCGGGCAAAGTGCTGGATGTGCATTACGAAAACATGGTGCTGGACCAGGAAAACCAGACCCGGCGCCTGCTGGAATACTGTGGATTGCCCTGGGAAGATCAGTGCCTGCGCTTTTACGAAACCGAGCGCGCCATCAACACGGCAAGCTCGGAACAGGTGCGCCAGCCCATCTACACCAAGGCGCTCAACTTCTGGCGCAATTATGAATCACACCTGGGTGAACTGATCGAAACCCTGGAGCCGTTGTTGCAGGAAATGCCCGAAAAAGATCAGCCGGCGGCTATCCGCGAATCCTGAGCAGGGCCTGCATTCATCCTTCTTTGGCAGGAAGGTAATCGAAAATAAAGGTGATGCGATCCTCGCTGCCGCTGTTCATCACGCTGTGATTTTTTTGATTGTTGATTTCGTAGGCATTGCCCACCTTGAAGCGGTGAGGGCGGCCGTTGATCATGAATCGCACACCGGGATTGGTAGTGATCGGGATGTGGATCCGATGACTGTGCGTGAAGCTCTGGTGCGTGTCACGGTGAGGCGCAATCACCCCTCCGGCCTTCAGCTTGGCGGCCATCGCGCGGATGATGGTGCCGCCGGGCGGGTAAAAGTTCTTGATGATGTCGTGCATCAGGGGGATTGCCGTGTCTTTGAGCTCATCCCAGGCCGATTCCTTGGTAACTTCCATTTCCGGCCAGCCATCGCAAAACACCATCACCAGTGACTCGGTCTGGGTGTGTACATCGTACGCCTGCTGGCGGTACTGGTTGGCTTTCCAGGCTTCCTTGTCCTGTGAAAGAATGGCCTTGATCAGGGCTCCGGAATCTACCGGTCCCAGTTCACGTAGTGATTCTCCAATGTCCATCTTAACTACCTAATTTTGCAGGATCGTTTGTAATTTTTTCGACGCCGTTTTATGATCGCTCAAATAAAAAGATACGTACAACTACGTACAACTATTAAATATCAAGACTTAGAGGGTACTAAATAATGTCGACTGAGCATACGCTGATCGAAAATCTTCCGGTTCGACCCACGCCGCTTTCCCTTGCTATTTCCGCCCTGATCGCCGCTCCTGCGGCAACCGCTGTTGCGCAGGATCAGTCGGAGCAATCCGAAAACAGAATGCTGGAAGAGGTCACGGTGACGGCACGAAAGCGCGAGGAAAGCCTCCAGGCCATTCCGCAGAGCATCCAGGCGATTTCAGCACAGACGATCGAGCAGGCCGGATTGCGTGGCATGGACGATTACGTGCGCTTCATCCCAAGCCTCAATATTGTCCAGGCAAATCCTGGCACCGCGATGGTGGTGTTCCGTGGAATCGCGGACGCCCAGAGCACCTTCATTGCAGAACCATCTGCCGCCGTGTACCTGGACGAGCAGTCCCTGGTACTCAACGGTCAGCCCAACCCGAGGATGATCGACATTGAGCGGGTCGAGGCGCTCAGCGGACCGCAGGGTACCCTTTATGGCGCCAGCGCCCAGTCGGGTGTGCTGCGTATTGTGACCAACAAGCCGGACCCAACAGCATTCGATGCCTACGTCGACGTGGACCTGAGCACGACCAAAAGTGGTGAGATGAGTTACGACGCCAGCGGTATGGTCAATATTCCGCTGAATGAGTCCTGGGCATTGCGTATGGTTGGATTCGTGGCCAAGGATGGTGGTTTCATCGATAACGTGTATGGCACCACTCCCCGTTTCGGATTGGTCGACAATGCAGACGTCGTTGAGAAGGATTACAACGACGTCAAGTACTCCGGTGGCAGGATCGCGGCCCGCTGGTTCATTAACGACGACTGGACCATGACCGCCAGTATCATTTACCAGAAGACCGATTCTGACGGTCGCAATGAGCACGATCCCGTGTATGCCGGCGACCTGAATGTCGTTCGATTCAAGCCTGACTTTGAATATGACCGGCAGGACTGGACCCAGTACGCCCTGACCTTCGAAGGCGATATGGGTTTCGCCGATTTCGTGTCTGCAACGTCCTACTTCACGCGTGACTGGACTTATACCCAGGACACCTCTGTGGGCTATGCCGCGTATTTCGGCACTTTCTGCTACAACCCTTATTTCATCGCGTATTCGCGGTATTGCTTCCAGCCGGCCAGTCTCTACCAGACCACGTATTACGGTGGAGCGTATTACAACGACCCGACCGGTTATCTGCGTAATGATCAGAACAACAGCAAGTTCTCGCAGGAATTCAGGCTGTTTCACCAGGGTGACACGATTGACTGGGTCGCCGGATTCTTCTATGAGAAGTCGAAAGAAGACTGGGATTTCATCTCGGTCGCCGATGGATACGATCAGTCCCTGTCCATGTTCAATTACCTCAGGGGTAACATGATCGACAGCGGCAACCCGATTCCCACCCAGTTGCCTGGCGACGCCTGGTGGCGTTCCTATGATAAAACGGAATGGAAACAGTGGGCCATATTCGGTGAACTGACCTGGCATATCACTGACACACTCGATTTGACGGGTGGTGCACGCTGGTTCAATCGCAAGATGGACAAGGTCTACAACGTGGAGCTGCCGCGTTACAATCCGACGGACGAAGGCCTTTCTTTCCCGAGCAGCGACGAGAACGACTGGGTGCCGAAGGTCAGCCTGTCATGGCAATTCACAGACGAGAATATGCTCTACGGCCTGTACTCTGAAGGATTCCGCCCGGGTGGCACCAACCGTGGCCGCGGCATGCCGTTCTTCCCGCAACAGTACGACAGCGACAAGCTGAAAAACTGGGAAATCGGTACCAAGAATACCTTTGCCGACGGCAGGGTGCGGTTTAACGCCACCTATTTCCACATGAAGTGGAACGATTACCAGTTGGAAGTCGTGGACCCGTCCAGCCGGACTTGCGGCAACGACAATGCACCGCCGCCGCCTAACTGTGGACAGCCATGGCAGAAAGTCGTAGCGAACGTGGGTAATGCGAAATCAGAAGGGGTCGAAGTGCAGTTCGACTGGGCAGCTACTGAAAATCTGTCCATTGGCGCCAACGCAACCTGGCTGGACGCCAAGCTCACGGATGACGTTGATATCGGCGTAACGGTTCCATCGGGAACCCGGCTTCCGTTGTCACCCGAATTCAAGGGCTCCGCTTACGCGCAGTATGACTGGAGCCTGGATGCGTTTGGCGGCAGTAATGCCTGGCTGAGGCTGCAGTGGAGCTATACCGGCGATATGTACAACCAGGTTGAACCGCTGACTCTGGACGATGGGCCTTCACCGCAGATCAAACAGCCCTCGTACAATATCGGCGATCTCAGGTTCGGTCTTGATACGAGCAACTGGAGCCTGCAGCTGTACGTCAATAACCTGACGGACGAACGGGCCGTGATATTCGCTAATCCATATGAGTTCGATTACTTTTTCGACCGGTCACGCGTTACGGTGAATCGGCCGCGGACATTCGGAGTTCGCTGGATTCAGCGCTTCGGTCAGTAAGCGATAACGTGTCAATGAAAAACGGGGCCCTCGGCCCCGTTTTTCATTTCCGGTCTTGCAGAACCATGTGTGCTGCGTTGTAGCCCGGCGCTCCGGTCACACCGCCCCCGGGATGCGTGCCGGCGCCACACAGGTAGAGCCCCTTGATCGGCGTGCGGTATTGAGCCCATCCGGGCAGGGGCCGGCTGAAGAACAACTGGTCCAGGCGAATGTCTCCGTGGAAGATGTTGCCCTCGGTGATGCCGAAGCGCTTTTCCAGGTCCAGTGGCGTGATGACATCGCGGCCGACGATCGCGCCCGGTACATTCGGCGCATAACGGCTGATGATCTCCACTACGCGATTACCCAGCCAATCCCGGTGGTCGTCCCAGCTGCCGTCAGCAGGCTGGTAGGGCAGGTATTGAACGAAAGTCGTCAGCACATGGTGCCCCGGTGTCACCAGGCCGGGATCGACCGCTGAAGCCAGTACGCAGTCCACCCACAGTTCAGGCTCCAGTTCACCCAGTTGGGCGGCGTTATAGCTGCGCTGGGCCTGCTCGAAAGTCGGAACCAGCGTAAACAGCATTTTCTGCAGCGCCGGCGCATTGGCCGGCATGCCGTTAACGCGGGGCTCCTCGTTCAGTACCAGGTTGACCTTGGCGGCCGGCCCGTCCATGTGGATGGCCTGGACCTGCTGCCGGAAATGAGAGTCGAGCTGGTCTGCTTCGACCAGTTTGAGAAAGGTGCGCTTTGGATCGGCGTTTGATACCGCAAGCCCGCATTCAATGAATTCGCCGCCAGCCAGGGTCACTCCACGGGTCTGGCGGTTCTGCGCCTCGATCCTGTTGACTTCCACGCCGGTCCGGATTTCGACGCCCACATCGGTACAGGCCGCGGCCATGGCCTGGGTAATGGCACCCATGCCGCCAATCACGTGGCCGCTGAAACCCTGCTTCTCGTCTTCGCCGCCGCTCAGCAGGTGAAACAGCAAGCCCATTGCGGATCCGGGATCACGGGGACCACCGTGTTTGCCATACAGGTTGTTGGCCAGGATCAGCCGCTTGACTTCTTCGGATTCGAAATACCGGTCCAGGAACTGTTCCAGGCTGCCGGTCAGAAAGGTAATCAGCTCCGAAATCTGCCTGCCCTTCAGGCCACGGAAGCGTCGGCCCACCCGCAGCACCTCGAGAAAGCCGGCCAGGCCGGTGGCCTCGGTTCGTGGAGCAGGTTCCAGGAAAAAGGGCTGGAGGTACCGGGCCAGGGTTTTCAGTTCCTCGTCCAGTTGGAAAAAGGAATCAGCATCTTTGCGGCTGAAACGGACCAGCTCTTCGTGGGTTCTGCGCGCATCGCTCCACCACGGTAAAACCTGGCCTTCAGGCAGAGCGATCTGCAGCCCGGGATCGGCAGCGATCATCTTCAGTCCATGCCGACCAAGATCCATATCACGGATCACTTCCGGCCGCAGCATGGATGCCATGTAGGAAGCCGTGGAAACGCGGCAACCGGGTGCGTTTTTTGGATCGATCTCCTCGGTAACTGCGCAACCTCCAACCACGTCCCTACGGTCCAGCACCAGCATATCCAGCCCGGCCCTGGCCAGGTAATAAGCGGTGGTCAATCCGTTATGCCCGGCGCCAACCACAATGGCGTCATAGCGCCTCAATAGGGCCAGACCTCAAGGCCATGGATGGCGTTACGGACATCCATTGAAAAATTGACCCGGGCGACTTCGGTGCCGGCGTCCAGGTCATACAGCGTAACCGTTGAAGGGGAGGACCCGGCAGCAATGAACCGGTCATTGATCACACACAGGCCCCGGCCAAATCCCTGGCGGGCCAGTTTGCCGTCGGCCAGTTCCGCATGTTCGAGCTCGGAGGGATCGTAGACCGGCACCGGGAACGCACGCTGGGTGCCGTCGCGGCCCACGTATCGGACAACGTCCGAGGCCGTATCATTGAACAGAACGCCATCACGGAACGGGCGGGCATTGTGCATCCCCTGGGGCATGTCGATGGCCCTGGTGACCACGTTTTCATTACCGATGTGCAGAATTCCTTCAGTTTTCAGACCGCTGGCGAACAGTCCACTCTGATCGGCGTAAACATTATTCAGATGTAGCAGGTTCCTGGCCTTGGGTCCGTTTGCGCCACCGGGCCCGCTGATCCCCTGGGGATCGTAGGCGATTCCTCTCGGCTCTTCCTCGGTCAGCGACAGGTGGATCGCCCAGAAAAAAGCCTGCTTTTCCAGATCGAACGCAAGGATGCTGTCATGCCCGGTGGACGTCAGGTACAAGTGGTTGTTCAACTGGCAGATTTCGTGGCAGTGCCTCAGGTAAGTACTGCGGAAGGATCGCTTGATATTGAATTGCTGATCGTAGACAAACAGCTCGTCACTGGCGGCGATATAGATCTCTTCACCGAAAAACGCGATCCCGCGCAGCCCACGGTCCCACCCGCGCCCCTGGAAGTCGATTTCCGAAGTATCCCAGTCCACAACCTGTCTGACTTCCTGCTCAGCGAAGTTCACCAGGTAGATGCCGCCGTGGCTGTCACCCTGTTCGGCGCCGCGAACCACCGAGGTTGCAATCAATGTGGGGAGCTTTAGCTTGTTTTCTGTCATACATGGGTTCCGCGGGGAAATTGGCCGGCAGATAGTATAGGCTATGCTGGACCAATGAGTACCTCTCGAATACATCCGGGCGGCAGGCCGACTGCCATACGCTGGAAAATCCTGATTATCCTGGCACTGGCCAGCTTCATCTCCTACGTTCTGCGGACTAACCTTTCCTTTGCTGCACCGGAAATGATGCGGGACCTGGGCCTGAGCGAAATTGAATGGGGCTGGGTCCTGGCCGCTTTTACCACAGGTTATGCACTGTTCCAGATACCGGGAGGCGTGTTGGGAGACAGGTTTGGCCCCCGGCGTGTGTTGACCCTCATTGCCGTGACCTGGGCAGTCCTGACGATTGCCACCAGCATCGTGCCCGGTCAGCAGGCTGCCTCCCACTTCCTGATCATCGCCGCTCTGCTCGTGGTTCGTTTCCTGGTGGGGGCAGCGCATGCTCCGATTTTCCCGGTCATGAATGCCAGCATGGTGCGCTGGTTCCCGAAAGGTAGCTGGGCCCTGCCGCTGGGCCTTATCAGCACGGCGCTGACACTGGGCGGCGCAGCAGCGGCGGTCGCACTTCCGCAGGTCATTGCGGAACTGGGGTGGCGGGTGGCTTTTCTTTGCCTGGCGCCGCTGGGGCTGCTGGTAGCGGTCATCTGGTGGTGGTACTCGCGGGACAATCCAGCGGCCCATCGGGCGGTCAATGACGCGGAAGTTGAATTGATCAATGCCGGCCGGGACAGCCTGGAAGAACCGGGTGGACAAGCTGGTGACGACAGCGGTGTGAAATGGTACGAGGTCCTGAAGAACCGGGATGTGCTGTTCCTGACGTTGAGCTACACCTCGATGAATTTCGTGTTCTACATCGTGTTCAACTGGTTTTTCTATTACCTGGTCGAGGTGAGGGAGTTCAGCGCGACTGACGCTGGCTTCGTCGCTTCTGCCCAATGGATCGCGGGTGCGGCCGGCGCCGCCCTGGGTGGTTGGCTATGCGACAAGCTGTGCCGCCGATTGGGACTGCGCTGGGGCTGTCGCTGGCCGGTGATTATCGGCATGAGTGTTTCGGCCGTGCTGTTACTGGTGGGCGCGCTGCATCCGGCGCCGGCGATCGCGGTTTCAGCCATGGTGCTGCTGTTTTTCTTCAACCAGTTGAATGAAGGACCCTACTGGGCCACCAGCATTGCGGTCGGCGGCCGCCATGCGGGCGCGGCCGGTGGAGTGATGAACACCGGCGCCAACGTCATGGGCGTCATCAACGCGCTGCTGGTGCCGTTTCTCGCCTCGGCATTCGGCTGGACCACGGCCATTGCATCCGGAGCTTTCTTCGCGCTGCTGGGCCTGGGATTCATGTTGCTGGTCAGGGCAGACAAACCCATAGAGTAAAGAGCTCTTATTGGCGGGCGAGGAAGCGGCCGGGGCGGTTTCCTGTTGACTGCTTGTTCTCGAATACGAGCTGGCCGTTGACCCAGACTTTGCTGATTCCGGTACTCAGAGCCCCTGGATTTTTTGGCGTGGCGTTGTCTATCACCGTTTCCGGGTCGAACAGCACGAGGTCCGCGGCTGCTCCGGGCCTGATCACGCCGCGGTCTTCAAAACCCATGTGGCTGGCTGACAGGCCAGTCATTTTGTACACGGCCTGCTCCAGACTCATCAGTCCTTGTTCACGGACATAGCGGCCCAGTACCCGGGGGAATGATCCGGTTCCGCGCGGATGCAGGTCGTCCAGCGATCCGTCTGTGCAGATATTGGTATGCGGCCAGGCCATCAGTTCCCGGATATCGTCTTCACGCATGCTGGTGCCGATGATCATGTCAGCATCCTGCCCGGTTTCTGCCGACATTTTTTCGGACGCTGCAATCAGGTCCATGAAGGCAGTCACCGGATCTACTCCCCGTAGCGCCGCGACTTCAGCCAGGGTCTTGCCCACATACTCCGGTTGAGGCGCATAATAGGTGAACCACATGCCTTCTGGGGGAGCCAGTTTTTCCAGCGCGAATTCAACCTCTTCACGATCGTTGATATCACGTTCGGGCAACAGCACCATCATGCCGGACTGCCAGTATTCATAAGGATAGATGTCGGCGGTGATGTCGATGCCGGCTTCCCGGGCAGCATCCATCCTGGCCAGGATGTCCGGGGCCCGGCCCCACAACGTGGTGAGCGCCAGCTTGATATGGGACACCTGAACCGGGATTTTGGCCTGCCGCCCGATTTCGATGATCTCGTCGATCGCCTGTTCGAACCAGCGGTCTTCGCTGCGCACATGGCTGATGTAGCGGCCGCCGTGATCCGCGGCAATCCGGGCGAGTGCGATCACTTCTTCAGTGTCTGAGTAGATGCCGGGATCATATTCCAGACCGGCGGCCAGCCCCAGTGCACCCGCCTGCAGGTCTTCTCTGAGGAACTGGCTCATGACGGAGATTTCGGGCGCCGTGGCGTGACGGCGGAAGTCGTCTTTCATGACGTGCGCCCTGAGCGTGTTGTGGCCGGAATAGGACGCGACATTTATCGCAACCGGGTTGTCCAGCAGTTTAAGGCGGAAATTCAGTAACGGAAAGGGAGATCCGCCGTCCTGTCCCAGCACAACGCTGGTGATTCCCTGGCTGGTGGCTGCCAGGGCATCAGGCTGATCGAACAGTTCATCATCCGCATGGCTGTGTGTATCGATAAAACCCGGCGCCAGCACCTGGCCGCCACCGTCGATCACGACGTCATTCTGCCCCGCGTCCAGTTCGCCCACTTCGATGATCTTGCCGCTTTGAACCCGGACCATGGCATCACGCCGCGGCGAGCCGGTACCATCGATCAGGGTGACATTCATGATCAATAGCGTGGCCGGGTCTGCAGAAGGGAGAGGTTCCGATTCACAAGCCGTGACCGAAACGAGCAACAGGCTCGCGAGCAGAACTGAGATGACATATTTGATAGGCATAACCTGGATTATTGAGAGCACTGGAACCAAACGCAAGCCCTATCGCACCCACCCCGTGCCATGGCATTTTTTCACCAGTGCAGGTACAGTCTGCGAACGATGAAATATCAGCGAGTCTGGAGGTAATTTGTGTCCGATGTGAACCTGAACAAAGCAGCGGTCTGGAAGCGCAGCGATCACCAGCATTACATGCATCCTTTTACCGATCACAAGGAGCTTGGAGAGAAAGGCGGCACCCGGATCATCACGCGGGCTGACGGGGTTTATATTTATGATTCCGACGGCCAGCAGATACTGGACGGCATGGCCGGGCTCTGGTGCGTGAACCTGGGTTACGGGCGGCAGGAACTGGTGGACGCGGCAACGCGCCAGATGCAGGAGCTTCCGTACTACAACAGTTTTTTCCAGTGTACCCACCCACCGGCTATCGAGTTGTCACAGTTGCTCAGTGAGCTCAGCCCCGGCCAGTTCAACCACGTTTTCTACACCGGCTCCGGGTCCGAGGCCAACGACACCCAGATCAGGCTGATCCGGCGCTACTGGGACCTGAAGGGCCAGCCAAAGCGGATGACGATCATTGCGCGCAAGAATGCCTACCATGGCAGCACGCTGGGTGGCGCGAGCCTCGGCGGCATGTCCGCGATGCATGAGCAGATGGTGCTGCCGGTTCCGGGTATCGAACACATCGAGCAGCCGTATCCATTTGAGCTGGGCGCGGATCTGTCACCGGAAGAGTTTGGTCTGCGGCAGGCGCGATTGCTGGAAAAGAAAATCCAGGAGATTGGCGCCGACAAAGTGGCCGCATTTATCGGTGAGCCGGTGCAGGGGGCAGGGGGCGTTATCATTCCTCCGGATAGTTACTGGCCGGAAATCCAGCGCATCTGTGACGAATATGGAATCCTGCTGGTGGCGGATGAAGTCATCACGGCCTTCGGACGCCTGGGTGAGTGGTTTGGCTCCACCCACTACGGCATCCGCCCCGATCTCATTTCCTTCGCCAAGGGCGTCACTTCAGGGTACCTGCCACTTGGCGGGGCGCTGGTCGGAGACCGCGTGGCCGACGTGGTCATTGCCAGCGGTGGGGAGTTTGCTCACGGCTACACATACTCCGGGCACCCGGCTGCTTGCGCCGTGGCGCTGGAAAACATCCGCATCCTGCAGCGGGAAAAAATCGTCGAAAAGGTGAAGGAACACACCGCGCCCTACTTCAATGAGCGCTGGGCTGGCCTGGGGGATCATCCCCTGGTCGGTGAGGCTCGCAGCCTGGGACTGGTGGGCGCGATCGAAATCGTCAAGGACAAGGACAGCAAGCAGCGTTTTCACAAGGACCTGGGCGCAGGCTCCCGTTGCCGTGATTTTTGCATCGCTAACGGTCTGGTGATGCGCGCCGTGGGCGACACGATGATCGTTTCACCGCCGCTGATCTTCGAGAACCGACATATTGACGAGTTGGTAGAAAAGGCCTGGAAATGCCTGGATCTCACGCAGAAGTCACTGGAGTCCGGTTCATGAGCGACCCCAAAGGCTGGGACAATGCCTTTACAGCGAAAAGCCCCTACGGAACGGTCAAGGGATCACCCTCCTATGCCGGTGCGCTCAGTTTCATGCGCCGCCGCTACAGCCAGGATCTTGAAGGGGTGGACGTGGCCGTGGCGGGCATCCCGCTGGACACGGCCACGACTAACCGGCCAGGCGCCCGCTTCGGCCCCAGGGCAGTGCGTGCGGCGAGTGCTGGAATCAGTTGGGAGAGGCCCTGGCCGTGGGATTTCGATCCGTTCGATTCCCTGGCCGTGGTTGACTACGGTGATTGCGAATTCGACGCAGGCATGCCCGAAACCATTGTTCCGTTCATCGAAGAGTATTTTGACAAAATCCTTGATGCGGGAGCGGCCAGCCTGGTGATCGGCGGCGATCATTTTGTTACTTACCCGGTATTGCGTTCCTATGCGAAAAAGCATGGCCCCCTGTCACTGGTGCATTTCGACGCCCATTCCGACACCTGGGGTGAGGAGCAGCAACGTCTGGATCACGGCACGATGTTCTACCATGCGGCTCGCGAAGGGCTGCTGGATGACAGCCGCTCGGTGCAGATTGGTTTGCGAACCACCAACGATGAACCGATGAATTTCAATATCCTGGATGCACGCTGGGTACACAGCCATGGCCCCGATGCCGTGGCGGCCGAGGTGAAACGAATCGTGGGTGACAACAAAGTCTACCTGACTTTCGACATCGACTGCCTGGACCCGAGTTATGCACCGGGAACCGGGACGCCGGTGTGCGGGGGTCTGTCGACTCACCAGGCGCTGGAGACCATCCGTGGCCTTGCCGGGATCAACCTGGTCGGCATGGATGTTGTGGAGGTAGCGCCGGCCTACGATGTAGGGGAAATTACCGCGCTGGCGGGGGCTACCCTTGCTGCCGAGTTTTTGTGCCTGTACGCGGCCAAT
The DNA here is from genome assembly GCA_029859645.1 of Lysobacterales bacterium. Taxonomy (GTDB): domain Bacteria; phylum Pseudomonadota; class Gammaproteobacteria; order Xanthomonadales; family SZUA-36; genus JAHEFT01. The sequence continues at coordinate 20,629 of JAOUCS010000049.1, forward strand.
CCCGCGCGACAAACCTGATTCCTGGAGAAGACCTGGTATGACGATCAAGGGAAACCGTCCGCTGATTGGTGTAATTTCGGATCGCAGGATGCAAGGTAAGCATCCGTTCCACATGGTGGGAGAGAAGTACCTGGCGGCGATTACTGACGCCGCGGACGCTTATCCGGTGGGACTGCCATGCCTCGCCGATGGTTTCGATGTACTGGATATCCTCGATCGGCTGGATGGACTTTTCCTGACCGGCAGCCCATCCAACGTTGAACCACACCACTACCTGGGGGATCCGAGCGAGCCGGGCACCTGGCATGACCCACACAGGGACCTGGCTGCGCTGGAGCTTATTCCAGCCGCGATTCGGGTAGGTATGCCATTGCTGGCGGTCTGCCGTGGCTTCCAGGAAATGAATGTCGCTTTTGGCGGTACTCTGCACCAGAAGGTGCACGAAGTGCCGGGGTACCGCGTCCACAAGGAAAATCCCGAAGACCCGCTGGATGTCCAGTATGGCCCGTCTCACGATGTCGGGTTTACAGAGGGCGGCATGCTGCACCGGATGACCGGTGTCACCGGGACTACGGTCAACTCCTTGCATTCCCAGGGTGTGAATACCCTGGGTTCGGAGCTCGAAGTGGTAGCCGTGGCGGAGGACGGTTTGATCGAGGCATTCAGCGTCATCGACGCACCCGGGTTCACCCTGGGTGTTCAATGGCACCCGGAGTGGAAGCCACTGGAGAACGAAGTATCGATGGCCATATTCAGGAGCTTCGGTGACGCCTGCCGTGCCTATCGCCTGAGAGAGTTGCGCCAGTGACCGAAGCGCTTTCCCACCACGGAAAGTTTCTTCACCCGCATCGTGTTTTCACGGTCTTCAAATGGATGGTCTATATTCTGCTGGCATGGAATGCCGTGCAGTTTTTCCAGGAGGATTTGGCCGCCAGCGCCGAGACCTTTGGCAATACCATCACCTGGCGCAACCTGGTGGAGGCCTATTCCGCGACCATTGACACGGCCGCCTGGGTGGTGCTGCTGCTGATATTCGAATTCGAAACCGCGATCATTCCGGACGATAAACTGAAGGGCCGCCTGAACTGGTTTCTGCTGACAGTCAAGTCGCTCTGTTATTTTTTCATCGTTTACGCCTTTTATGGCTACATCAGTAAGTACCTGGTGATAACCGACCTGGCGTCCTTCAGTATGGCCGATGTCTGCAGCCTGGTTGGTACTGACTGGAACTACGTGGCCAGCCTGGACGACTACCCGCCGATCGATACTGCTGCCTGTGCGACACTCCAGGGTCAGGACTTGCTGCAGGTTTCCGGTACCGAAATCATCGGTACACGCGAGGCCCTTGATTCGGCCTGGGGCCTGGCTGTCATTGACATCATCAACGCAGGCACCTGGCTGGTCATTGTTGCGCTGCTGCAGCTGGAAGTGATGCTGCAGCTGGGGGATCGGCTGACAGATCGCATGCTGAGCATTGCAAAGTACCTGAAAGGAATCCTCTACCTGATTTTGTTCCTGGCTGCGGCTTACTGGGGAGTCGAGGGCACCTTCCTGGATTTCTGGGATGCCTTCCTCTGGCTGGTTGCCTTCATTTTCATCGAACTCAATATATTCCAGTGGCACGAGGAAGTCGAAGAAGAAAAAGAACCGGCCGGAGTGGCTGCCGGTCAGGGCTCGTCCTGACCTTCCTCTTCGCCGGATCCGTTGGCTCCCTCCAGCTTATCCAGGTCCTTGATGGCGATGATGCCGCGCGTGTCGATGGGCGGGGTTTCTGAAGCCTGCTGTTCGTTTTCGGCCTGCTCGGTGTTTTCCTCTGCGGCCTGCTCCTGTGCGGCCTGCTCCTGTGCCAATTGCTGCTGGGTTTCCGGCACCGACTCGGACTTGGACTCGGACTCGGACTCGGACTCGGACTCGGACTCGGACTCGGACTCGGACTCGGACTGGGCCTGCTGCTGGGCCTGGGCGGTTGCTTCGGCGCCCTGTGGCGGAGATTGCTGTCTGCCCTGACCACCCCTCAGGAAATCCAGCGCGCTCTCGGACACACCGGCCGTGCTGACCTCTTCCTCAGAGCTGCTGCTGCTCGGCTTGTACGGCTGATAAGTGCCCGCCGAGCCGGCTCCGCTCTTACCCGCACCGTCCTGACCACCCTGGCCGCCCGCACCGCTACCCTGTTGACCCTGTTGCGCTCCATCGCCTTGCTGCCCGCCTTGCTGGCCGCCGGGATTGCCAGGTCCGGGGACCGGACCGCGATAAGTCCCGAATGCAGCAGCTTCGCGTTCATGGTATTTCTCTATCTGTTCATCCCAGGCTTCCTGCTCCTGCTTTTTCAACTCGGGATCGGACTCCGCGGCGGCGGTTGGTGTATAAGGGTATTCCCCCAGTGCGTCCTTCGGCTCCCATTCACCATTTTCGACGATGACGTCAACCAGTTGGTCGCGGATATTGTCGCGCGACTCCTTCGGAAGCTTGTCAATTTTTTCCTGGCCAGCGCTCTGGGTATAGGTATTGTCAATATAGGTCCGGTCCCTGGAACGGGCGTCCTCCAGTTCCATCTGCTGACGGTAGGAGTCGTCTTTTTGTTCAACCTTCTGGCTGGACTGGTCATCATCGCCGGTATCCGCTGAATCCTGCGCCCATAATGCCGGGACGCCCAAACCCAGAAAAAATATCAGCAACAAAGCCGAGCAAAATCGATCATTCAACCTGAACATACCCAAATTATGCCCCAAAACCATGAATATGGCCTGAACAGCCCAGGATTAGTCCCAAGAGCTGCAGTGTGCCCACGCGGGT